>NZ_JBMDIS010000160.1:0-6387 GCF_057808775.1 Pseudomonas sp. FG86
CCCGTGATCTAGCTTCGGATCGTTTGCCGTTGCTGGCTTGTCCGTTGCTGTAGCAGGAACAGTGGTTGAATGGTCGCTGCCATTTTCCTCTGCCAGCACCGTGGACGAGAGTCCACTCAGCAGGACAGCAGCAAAGAGGCAACCCACGAGGGAATTACGATTTAGGTATGTGCTCACAGATCGTCTCCTTTACTCATCTACCCGTACTTCACGGAACATGCCCATTTCCATATGGAAAAGCAGGTGACAGTGATATGCCCAACGGCCTAAGGCATCAGCGGTGACTCGATAGCTGCGTTTGGTACCTGGTGGCATATCGATCGTATGCTTGCGCACCATGAACTTGCCGTTCTCATCCTCGAGGTCACTCCACATGCCGTGAAGGTGGATGGGGTGGGTCATCATGGTGTCGTTCACCAAGGTGATGCGCAGACGCTCGCCATACTTCAGGCGCAGCGGTTCGGCGTCAGAGAATTTGATGCCGTTGAACGACCACGAGAACTTCTCCATGTGACCGGTCAAATGAAGCTCGATGGTACGATTTGGCTCGCGGCCGTCAGGGTCTTGGAAAGTGCTTTTCAAGTCGGAGTAAGTGAGCACTCGACGACCATTGTTCCGCAAGCCTATGCCAGGATCGTTCAGCTTTGGCGTTGGACTCATGGCTTGCATGTCAACCAAGGGATTGTTGGTTTCAGAGGCTGGGTGAGTCTGCATTCCTCCACCCATACCTCCCATGCCAGCCATCCCTGACATATCACCACTGCCCATTCCTGCCATCTTGCTGTGGTCCATGCCAGCCATGTTGGACATGTCGCCTTTGTCCATGCCAGCCATCTTGCTGTGATCCATACTAGCCATGTTAGTCATGTCACCGCTGTCCATGCCGGTCATCCCGGTCATCCCGGTCATGTCACCTTGGTTCATCCCTGCCATCTTGCTGTGGTCCATGCCGGCCATGTCGCCGCCGCCCATTCCACCCGAGCTGCCATGGTCCATACCAGCCATACCGCCCATCCCCATGTCATCCATAGTTACTATAGGACGTGGGTCAATTGCAGGTATCGGTGCCTTTAGGCCGTCACGCACTGCAAGTGTTCCGCTAGCGTAACCTGTGCGATCCATAGACTGAGCGAAGATGGTGTACGCCTCATCAGTAGCAGTCTCCACAATAACGTCATATGTTTCAGCTACCGCAATACGAAACTCGTCGACGCTCACCGGCTTGACATGTTGACCGTCTGCGGCAACCACGGTCATCTTCAACCCAGGAATGCGGACGTCGAAATAGCTCATGGCCGAGCCGTTGATAAAGCGCAGACGGAGTTTCTCGCCCGGTTTGAAAATACCAGTCCAGTTACCGTTGGGTGCCTGGCCATTCATGAGATAGGTATAGGTATCCGCGCTGACATCGCCGAGGTCAGTAGGACTCATGTTCATCTCAGCCCACATCTTTCGATCTGCTACCGTCGAAGACCAACCTTTGCTGCTGACATCGTCTATGAAGTCTCCGACGGTGCGCTTGTGATGGTTGTAATAGCCCGATTGTTTCTTGAGCTTCGCCATAACGCGACTGGGATCTTCGTCGGTCCAGTCAGTCAACATCACCACGTAGTCGCGATCGTATTGAAACGGTTCAGGTTCTTTCGAATCGATGACGATTGGGCCGTAAACGCCTGCCTGCTCCTGCAAACCCGAGTGGCTGTGATACCAGTAGGTTCCGTTCTGATGAAGCTTGAATTTGTATTCGTACATGCCATCGGGTGCGATGCCATGGAAGCTCAAGCCAGGCACACCGTCCATGTTGGCGGGTAGGATGATCCCGTGCCAATGGATTGATGTGTCTTGGTCTAGACGGTTTTTTACACGCAGAGTGACGGTCTCCCCCTCACGCCAACGCAGCAAAGGTCCGGGCAATGATCCGTTGATGGTCATAGCTGTGCGAGGCGAGCCTGTGATGTTTACAGGGCTTTCACCAATAAACAGATCAAATTCGTTACCGGAGAGTACGCTCGGCATACCAGGACTTGTCACCGCCCATACAGGAGTGCGCCAAAGGCCAAGGCCGCCGAGAATGCCACCAGCGGCCAAGCCTTTCACGAATGTCCGCCTAGAGGTTTTGGAGTGCATGCCGTTATGTCCAATCAGTCAAAAGGGAAGCCGCGCGAAACAACAAATGAATTGTCTGGATGAGACTCACTCACCGTTACAAAAGACGAACTCAAACGGTAAGCGAGCTCAGAAATTGCCACATTTAAACCACCACAGTGATTACATTTCTGTCAGCTTGTGAGCGTAGCTCAAATATTTAGCAATTTTTGTGGTCCATCGCCCTAGCTTTGCTTTCCGCGACAGGAGGCTGGGCATTTTTCGTTTGGGCTACTTGGTACGATTCCATCGAGTTACTCCTGGCCGCTTCCATACGTTCGAAAGTGCGGTCACCTCCGCCTTCAGCCATAGCAAAAGAAGATACGGTCAGAGCAGCGATGATGAACAAGGTTTTGATAGGGTTCATTTGGGTTTCCTCTGATAGATGGTAGCCCCTGAATCCACAACAAAGTTGATGCTCAGGGAAGAGCTTAAGGCTCAATAAGACTATAAGACTGATTTCCTGTCAGGCAGCTTAGGCCAATATTACAGTTGTGTCAGGTTCCGATATTTCTCTTGAGGTGCGATGTACTTAATCCGTATGGTCTATCCACTGTCGGAATTCGCTGAAATCAAGCTCCTAAAATTTAGCCGTTCGGTGTTCTGTGCTTTCGGTCACTTTCACAGGGCTTGACGTTTTTTGAATTTGCACCGGAGTTATAAGCCAACTCAGACGCACCATATTCAACACATAAGTGTTTGATATAGGTGAAAATGGGGAATAGTAGCGTGACGGAAGGTGGCCGCTTGTGAGCATTAATTTTGAAAAAGCGCTTGGCTCCGCAGAAAGAGCGTTAATTTATCGCAGCCAAAGAGCTGAGGTACTTAGCAATAATATCGCTAACGCCGATACTCCTAACTTTAAGGCTAGAGATTTGGAGTTTTCTGCTGTGCTCGCCAGCCAGACAACACGAGGCTTGAATTCTCCATTCTCTTTGAAAACAACAAACCTAAAACATATTGCCGCAAACGAATTAGCAAGTGATGGTCAAGGTGATGGTTTGTTTTACAGCACGCCTTACCAACCTTCACTTGATCAAAATACTGTGGATGCACAGCTTGAAGTTGCAAAGTTTACTGAGAACGAAATTCATTTTGAAAGCGCTTTTAATAGATTGAACGGAGCATTTAAGGGGCTGCTTAAAGCTCTGCGAGGTGATTAGTAAAATTTACCCAACAATGAAATCAGCGCCTTAAGCGCTGATTTGCGATGGGAAACCGAGTGATTCGACAGCTTTACGAACTTGCTCTGGGTTTTCGCTACTTTCAACTCTTACCTTACCTGCCGCGCGATCCACGGATACTTTAGCCTCGCTGTCCAACGATTGAATCGCTTTAGTGATTTTGCTGACGCAGCTACCGCAACCAATGCCTGATACGTTTAAGACGAACATGGTTATTCCTCTTGTGCTGAGCGGTCTCTTTTCACCGCGATTACAGCATCAACGTTGACACCGCGGTAAGGTCAAGAGTTATGTTTTGTGGGGTGCGAGCAACGGTTGCGCTCAAGCTATATGGGTATTCCTCAGTCTCAAAGCATTGAAAACTACAGACGCAGAACTGACGCTCATGGCTAACGCAGCGATCATTGGCGACAGAAGGTGCCCGGTCAGCGGATAGAGTAGGCCTGCGGCCAAGGGAATACCCATTGAGTTGTAAAGGAAGGCGAAACCCAAGTTTTGCCGCATGTTTTTTACTGTCGCAACCGAAAGTGCCCGTGCCCGTAAAATCCCCATCAGGTCGCCTTTTACCAGCGTGAGCTGAGCGCTATTCATCGCGACATCAGTCCCTGTACCCATGGCAATGCCCACATCTGCACGCGCCAAGGCCGGTGCGTCGTTGATACCGTCGCCGGCCATGGCAACCTTTCGACCGTATCGCTGGAGGTCCGCCACCAGGCGCTCTTTGTCCTGAGGTTTAACTTCTCCATGAACCTCTTCAATACCCATCTCCTTGGCGACAGCACGTGCGGTGGTGAGACCATCTCCGGTGGCCATGATGATTTTTACGTTATCAGCTTTAAGCTTGGTGACTGCTTCTTTGGAGGTCGGTTTTATCGGATCTGAGACCGCCAGTAATCCTGCCAGAACCCCGTCAACTGCTAGATAGATGATGCTGATGCCTTCAAGGCGCAACAACTCTGCACGGTACTGTAAGACCTTAGTGCTTACACCGGCAGCATCCATCAGTGCTGTGTTGCCCAGCTGTACTTTCTTGCCATCAACAAGGCCACTGACTCCAATCCCAGACCCGGACTCAAACGATTCAGGCTTGGTGAGCGCGATATTTTCAGTTCGGGCGTGATCGACGATGGCGTGCGCCAAAGGATGTTCGCTGCCTTGATCAAGGCTAGCGGCCAGTTGAAGAACATCGTGTGGGTTAAAATCTGGTGTGGCCTCCACACTGTGAAATACCGGCCGTCCCTCTGTCAGGGTTCCCGTTTTATCGACAATCAGCGTGTCGATCTTGCAAAGGTTTTCAATAGCACTGGCGTCCCTGAACAGCACACCCATACTGGCCGCTTTACCCGTTGAAACCATGATCGACATGGGCGTTGCGAGACCAAGTGCACAGGGGCAAGCGATGATAAGTACGGCGACAGCGTTGATCAGGCCGAAGACCCAGCTGGGTTCCGGGCCGAATAGTCCCCAGCCTAAGAATGTCAGCAACGCAATCGCGATAACCCCTATCACAAAGTAGCCTGCGATCGAGTCGGCCATTCTTTGCATTGGCGCTTTGGAGCGTTGGGCTAGAGCGACCATTTGCACTATCTGAGACAGCATGGTGTCGGCGCCGACCTTTTGCGCCTCCATCACCAAGCTCCCGTGAGTATTAAGCGTGGCGCCGATCAAACTATCCCCTGGTCTTTTCATTACCGGCACAGGTTCACCAGTGAGCATGGACTCATCCACCGCACTTTCTCCCTCGAGCACAGAGCCATCAACTGGCACCTTTTCACCAGGTCTGACCCGCAAATGGTCGCCCAAGTGAACATGGGTAAGAGGAATGTCTTCCTCCTGACCATCGGCGTTGATCTTGCGTGCAGTTTTGGGAGATAGGCCTAGAAGGGACTTAATGGCGGCGGAGGTTTGTGACCGTGCTTTTAGCTCCAGAATCTGCCCAAGCAAGGTGAGCGAGATGATGACTGCAGCGGCTTCGAAGTAAACGCCGATGCGTCCATCTTGCATGAAGGTGGTGGGAAAACTTTGGGGAAAGAGGGTTGCTGCGACGCTGTAAAGATAAGCTGCGGAAGTACCCAAACCTATCAGAGTCCACATATTTGGACTGCGATTTCTAACAGATGCTATGCCCCTTACAAAAAAGGGCCACCCTGCCCATAAGGTGACCGGTGTCGCAAGAGCAAACTCGATCCAGTTTTGAACCGAGCCATGGAAGAGTTGTAATGAATGGCCCGCCATGGCTAGAACGGTCACTATCACGGTTAAAGGCAGAGACCACCAAAAGCGGCGCGCGAAATCACGGAGCTCGGTTTTGTCATCGTCATCTAGCGCCGGAATGACAGGTTCTAATGTCATGCCACATTTTGGGCAATTGCCGGGCCCTGGCTGTTTTATTTCCGGGTGCATCGGGCAGGTAAATTCAGTGGCTACTTGGAGCGCGGGCTCTGTAGCCGCGATGCTGGGTTCAGTGCTGGGATGAATACCGCTGTAGTGCTCTGGAGCTGCCCGAAATTTCTCTTGGCATTTCTGGCTGCAAAACTGATAAATCTGTCCCTGATAAGACTCGCCAAATTTACTTGGAGGCGTAATCGTCATGCCGCACACCGGGTCACGTAGATCAGCGTCAGGGGGCGAGGCTGCGTGGGTAGGACCGTGATCGTGGTGGCTCGGTTTATTGGGCATAGCTATTTCTCTTCCTTGTTGGCTTGCGCCTGATTGCCATGGTCATGTGCGCCATGTCCATGCCCAAAAAAATGCATCAATGGACAGATCAACAGAATGAGATAGGGCAAGTATGGATAGACGTGGCTGAAATGCTCCCGCACCACGTAGAAGGCGCCGATCACAATGAACATAATCAGCACAACGCCTGTTTTGCGCGTCCAAAATGGGGTGGTGATGCTTCCAGCCGGATGCTGATGGTTATTCATGATCTAGACCCCAGCGTGTGAGCGAATTGCTCTGATGTCTGCCTCAGAGCGTAGCCAACTCTTGAGGAGACGCGGGTTTAGCGGTCAGTTCAGGCTCACTTCAGGTCAAATTGACCGACCATCCCAGACTG
>NZ_JBMDIS010000161.1:0-6120 GCF_057808775.1 Pseudomonas sp. FG86
CCCAGTTCCGGCTGTTCGATCCGGCAGTACCCGTCCCACTGGCAAAAGCCATTGTCCACCGCGCCTTCGGGCAGGTTTTTCAATGCCTGGAAATCCCACTCTCCCGGCACCGCCGCCAACCCGGTCGGCAGCTTGGACGCATCACTCATCCACACCTGTGCGGCCTTGGCCTGCAACCGGGTACCCGGCCGACGCGGAAAGTACGGATGCAAGCCCACCCCATGCCACGCGGCTGTTGCGGCCAGAACTGTGGGAGGGGGCTTGCCCCCGATTGCGGTGTGTCAGTCAGCTCATCTGTTACTGATCCACCGCCATCGGGGGCAAGTCGAATCGTCGCACCGCCCCTCCCACATTTGGAATGTATTTCAAGGCGAAGTCGAGGCGGGTTGATTGGCCTTGCTCCAACAACGCTAAGCCTGGTTTACCTGGCAGGTGATGAGCATTCACCGGATGGCTCACCGGCTCGATGCAAAAGAACCCCAGCCCCGGCGGGCAGTACAGCAGGAAGTAATCGGCCCCGCTGGCCTGGCATTCCAGCGCATAACCCAGTTCCGGCTGTTCGATCCGGCAGTACCCGTCCCACTGGCAAAAGCCATTGTCCACCGCGCCTTCGGGCAGGTTTTTCAATGCCTGGAAATCCCACTCTCCCGGCACCGCCGCCAACCCGGTCGGCAGCTTGGACGCATCACTCGTCCACACCTGTTCGGCCTTGGCCTGCAACCGGGTGCCCGGTTGGCGTGGAAAATACGGATGCAGGCCCACGCCATGCCACGCCGCTGTTGCGGCCAGGTGCGTCACCCGCAGTTCGATACCTAGAACCCCGTCGCTCAAGCGAACACGCTGCTCGGCGCGGTAGGCAAACGGCGTGGCGCATTCGAGCGCCAGCACCACCTCATCCGCCGCCTGGCTGACCACTTGCCACCCGTGCTGCCAGGCAGAGCCATGAATCGGCAGCGGATCGGTCAGGCTGTTGGGCGTGAGTGCCAGCCAACCGTCGGGGTTGTCGAAACCGCCATGGGCAATGCGGTTGGACCAGGGCACCAACGGATAGCACCCCAGCTTGCCCGGCAAACCGGTATGGATCGCCTGCTCATCGTTGTGTCGCAGCAACGGCTGCCCGGTGGCACGCACTGTCCAGTTGACGATGCTGCCGCCCACGGCCGGGTTCAAGGTCAGGTGGGTGAGGTTATCTTCAAGTTCAATCATCATCACAGCACCACACTGGGCAGCCACAACGACAGCGCCGGAATGTAGGTCACCGCCATCAGCACCAGGAACAGCACCGCATAGAACGGCAGCAACGCCTTCACGGTCCGCTCGATACTGACCTTGCCCACGGCCGCCCCCACAAACAGCACCGCGCCCACCGGCGGCGTAATCAAACCGATGCCCAGGTTCACCAGCATGATCATGCCGAAGTGCACCGGGTCGACACCGATGCCGAGTACCACGGGCAGCAAAATCGGGGTAAGGATCAGGATCAGCGGCGCCATGTCCATCACCGTGCCGAGCAACAGCAGCATGGCGTTGATGCACATCAGGATCACGTAGCGGTTGTCCGACAGGGTCAGGAACAGCGTGGTGATCTTCGCCGGGATCTGCATCAGGGTCATGATGTAGCCGAAGCTGGCGGCGAAGGCGATCAGGATCATCACGATGGAAATGGTGCGTACCGTGCGGTGCATCAGCTTGGGCAGTTCGCTCCATTTGTAGTCGCGGTAGATGAACATGGTCACGAAGAACGCCCACAGCACCGCGATCGCGGCGGATTCGGTGGCGGTAAAGATGCCGGAGAGGATGCCGCCGAGGATGATCACCATGGCCATCAGGCCCCACAGCGCGTCGGCGCAGATTTTCAGCGCTTGCTTCAAGGGAATGACTTCGCCCTTGGGGTAATTGCGCTTTTTGGCGAAGATCAGGCACAGCACCATCAGGCACGCGCTCATCAACAGGCCGGGGACCACACCGGCCATGAACAACGAGGCGATCGACACCGTGCCGCCGGCTGCCAGGGAGTAGAGCACCGAGTTATGGCTGGGCGGCGTCAACAGTGCCTGCACCGAACCGCTGATGGTCACCGCGGTGGCGAATTCTCGGGGATAGCCACGGCGTTCCATCTCCGGGATCAGCACTGAGCCGACCGAGGCCGTGTCGGCCACCGACGAACCGGAGATCGCGCCGAAAAACGTCGAGGCCATGATGTTGACCAAGGACAGGCCGCCGCGCACAAAGCCCACCAGCACGCCGGCAAACGCCACCAGGCGGCGCGACATGCCGCCCTCGGCCATGATCGCCCCGGCCAGCACGAAGAACGGAATCGCCATCAGCGAAAATTTATTTACCCCGCCGGCCACCTGGATCATCAGGGCCTGGAACGGGATGTCGATCCACCACGCGCCAATCAATGCCGACAAACCCAGGGCGTAGGCCACCGGCATGCCGATCAGGATCAAGGCAATAAAGCTGCCCAACAGAATCAATGCGTCCATATCAGGCGGCCCCTTCGCTTTCTTCCACCAGGTCGAGGCGCACCACGCGCCGGTTGCTCTGGTCACCGAGCAGGAGTTTTTCCACCACAAAGATCAGGGTCAGCAGCCCGCCAATCGGGATCGGCATATAGGTGATGCCCACGCGCAGGGTCGGGATGGCGCTCATGAACTGGTTCCAGGTGGACAGGCACAGCTTGGTGCCCCAAATGGCCATGAACAGGCAGATGGTGCCCATCAGCAGCTGCGAGACGATGCCGATGACCTGGCGTTGGCGGGGCGGCAGGCGGTCGGTGATCATCGCCACCGACATGTGTGCGCCAGCGCGATAGCTGGCGGCGGCGCCGATAAAGGTGAACACCAGCATCAGCAGGATGGCGGTAGGCTCCGGCCAGCTGGAGCCGGTGCCGAGGATGTAGCGGGCGAAGATACCCCAGGGAATGATCAGTGCCACCCCGAGAACCGAGAGGCCGGCGACCCAGACGCAGGTCATGTAGAGGCGGTCGTTGATGCGCAGCAGTAGATTCTTCATGGCGTTCACCGTAACCGGGCGCGTCGATGCCGACCGCGCCGGGCCTTTTGCGAGAGGCAGGGAAGGTTATTGAACGGCGTCGATGCGCGCGATGATGTCGGCGTAGGGCGCGCCGTACTTGGCGCGAACCGCTGCGGTGGCGTCGTAGAAGGGTTTTTTGTCGACGCTGATGAACTCGACACCGGCGGCCTTGAGCTTGGTTTCGCTGCTGGCGGACTTGGCGTCCCACAGCGCGCGCTCATCGGCCTGGGCGGCCTTGGCGGCGTTTTTCACCATGACTTGCTGCGCCGGGGTGAGCTTGTTCCAGGTGATCTTCGACATCACGATGGGCTCGGGCAGGATCAAGTGTTCGGTGAGGGTGTAGTACTTGGCGTTCTGGAAGTGGTTGTGTTCCAGCAGGGTGGGCGGGTTGTTTTCCGCGCCGTCGATCACCCCGGTCTGCAAGGCACTGAAGATCTCGCCGGTGTCCATGGCGATGCCGTTGGCGCCCATGGCATTAAAGGCGTCGATGAACAGCGGGTTGCCTTGCACGCGGATCTTCATGCCCTTGAGGTCTTCGATCTTGCGCACCGGTTTCTTGGTGTAGAGGTTGCGCGTGCCGCCGTCCATCCAGGCCAGGGCCACCAGGCCGAACTCGGAGTCGGTGATCTTGGCGAGGATCTCATCGCCGATCTCGCCGTCGATGACCTTGCGCATATGCGCCTGGTCACGAAACACGAACGGCAGGTTGAATACGTTCACGTCCGGCACCACGGGCCCGACGATGCCAAGGCTGACGCGGGTCATCTGCACCGCGCCGACCTGGGCCTGCTCGACCACTTCTTTCTCGGAGCCCAGGACCCCGCCGGGGAAGTACTTGAAGGTCAGTTCGCCGTTGCTTTGTTTGGTCAGGGCCTTGCCCATGTTCTCTTCGGCTACGACAGTGGGATAGCCGGCGGGGTGAACGTCGGCGAATTTGATTTCCAGCGCGTGGGCGGCGCCGGTGAACAGGACACTCAGGGGAAGTGCAGCGGCCAGCAAGGTGCGTTTGAAGTCCATGGGAGGTCACTCCTGTGTTGTTATTGTTGTATTCAAGGCACAGCGATGCAGCTAGAGGGTAAATGTTGGCTCAGGCAGTCCTTGGACGCCGGGGTTGAGGGCGAACACGCCGCCGGACAGTGACTGCTCGCTCTGGTCGTCTCGTATCGAGGTGACGAACAGCGTGTCCAGGCGACTGCCGCCAAAGGCGCACATCGTGGGTTTTTTCACCGGTACGCTCAGGGAGCGGTCCAGGCGGCCATCGGGGGTAAAACGGTGGATCAGGCCGGCGTCGTTGGCGCAGATCCAGTAGCCACCGTCGGCGTCCACGGCGGCGCCGTCGGGACGACCTGGGTGCTGGTGCATGTCGACGAACACGCGGCGGTTGGACGGGGTGCCGGTCTCGGTGTCGTAGTCGAAGGCCCAGATCTGCTGGACCAGCGGGTGTGAATCCGAGGCATACATCGTGCGGCCATCGGGGCTGAAGGCCAGGCCGTTGAGGGTGATAAAACCGTCCAGCTGGGCATGGGGCGCTGAACCCGATGCATAGCGATAGAGGATGCCTTCGGCCGCATTCGCGCCCATGTTCAGCACCATGCTGCCGGCCCAGAAACGGCC
Organism: Pseudomonas sp. FG86; assembly: GCF_057808775.1. Classification (NCBI taxonomy): domain Bacteria; kingdom Pseudomonadati; phylum Pseudomonadota; class Gammaproteobacteria; order Pseudomonadales; family Pseudomonadaceae; genus Pseudomonas; species Pseudomonas sp. FG86. The sequence goes on from NZ_JBMDIS010000161.1 coordinate 4,654, forward strand.
CTGGCGATCACAGCGGCCGTCGTTCAGACGCATGTCCGGGCGAGGGTGCTCGACGCTGGCCAATGGCGTGGTGTCGAGGCTGCCGTCGTTATGCGGCGTGAGTTGGAAGAAGCCGGTTTGCATCCCCGCAACCCAGTTGCCGGCGTCGGTGCGAGCGATGCAGGCCAGCATCTGCGGGGCTTTCCACGCAGCGAGATGGCCGGTGGCGGCGCTCCAGCGTTGCAGGCCACCGTTGGGGATGTCCACCCAGTACAGGGCGTTTTCCTCGGGCACCCATACCGGGCACTCGCCCACGGCATTGCGGGCGTCGACAATCAATTCTGCAGTCATGGCCACTCATTCCCTTGGGTTGGTCTGGCGTCAGTCACCGAACGGTCCAGCGGCGCAGAATGCCCCGCCTTGATACAGCTTGGCCGGGTCATCGGCCGCTACGGGGGGCTGGGTTTCGACCTGGGCGCGGAAGACTTCGGAGGTGTCTTTCGGGGCGTAGCCCAGGTGCGCGGCGTAGCGGTTGTCCCACCACGTGTCGAGGTTAGCCGACATGCCGTAGACCACGGTGTGGCCGACGTTCGGCGTATACAGCGCGCGTTCGAGCAGTTGGGTCAGGTCGTCGAAGCTCAGCCAGGTGTGCATCATCCGGCGGTTCTGCGGTTCCGGGAACGAGGAGCCGATACGGATACTGACGGTCTCGATGCCGTAGCGGTCGAAGTAGAAACTGGCCATGTCTTCGCCATAGGACTTGGACAAGCCGTAGTAGCTGTCTGGGCGGCGCGGGGAGTGGGCGTCGAGCTTCTCGCCCTGCTTGTAGAAGCCGATCACATGATTGGAGCTGGCGAAGACCACGCGCTTGACGCCATGGCGGCGCGCGGCTTCGTAGATGTGGAAGATGCCGCTGATATTGGCGCCTAGCACTTCTTCGAAGGAGCGTTCGACCGAGACACCGCCAAAATGCAGGATGGCGTCGACGCCTTCCACCAGGTGGTGCACGGCTTGTTTGTCGGCGAGGTCGCAGGGTTGCACTTCTTCGCTGGCGTCGGCCGCCGGGGCCATGTTGGCAATGTCCGACAGGCGCAGTACTTGGGCGTAAGGGCGCAGGCGTTCGCGCAGGACTTTACCGAGGCCGCCGGCGGCACCGGTGAGCAGCAGGCGGTTGAAGGGAGTGGGGGTAGTCGTGGTCATGGAGATTCCAAATTTTTGTTGTAGGTTGTCGTATGACTATGCCGAAGTATTGTTAGGGATCCCGTGGGTTGTCAACGCGCCATTGGACAAAAGGTGTAACGAGGCTGTGGCGAGCGGTCTACTGTGGCAAGTGGGCTTACTGTGGCAAGCAGACTTGTTGTGGCAAGTGGGCTTGTTATGGTAGCGGGTTGGTGTGGCGAGCGGGCTTGCCCCGCGTTGGGCTGCGAAGCGGCCCCAATCAATCGGAATGCGGAGTATCAGGCACTCCTCAGCGGCTGGTTCTGGGGC
>NZ_JBMDIS010000162.1:0-6005 GCF_057808775.1 Pseudomonas sp. FG86
CGCCCTGGAGCCGCTAGCCGACCGCATCGTGGTGCTCGATCAACCCATCCCGATCAAGGCGGGAGATTTGATCGGACACATTGGCGAGTATCAAGGCGGCAATGCCGAGCACCCGGAAAAGAAGCTGCACCTGGAAGTGTTCAGTGCCGACCACGTGGAGCCATTTATCGAGGCCAGCCGTGCCTGGGCCCAGCGACTGCCTGCTGCCAGCAAGACCTGGCTGAAATTCTCCAAGGGCACCGCTGTGGTGACGCATCAGGAGCGTTTCAACGCCACACAACCCCCCACGCTCAGCGCCGCCAGCACGCCCAGCGATGATGATCTGCTGGTGCCCAAACGCCTGATTGATGGCCTGCCGGCTGACAAAAAAATCGTAGTTACCGCAACACCAGATCGACGCGCCTGCAACTGGTATCGGCTTGATGGACTATTCCACGACGCGAACGGTGCGTTACTCGACGGTTGGGTGCGTGAAGAAGTGGGTGTCACGCCGTGGTTCAGTCCATGGTCGTGGGAGGGCTACGACGTCGTCTTCAACTATGACTCCCCTCGGCAAACCCTGGCTTCCTTTTTTCGCGCGGCTGGTCGTTTCAGTCAGGAGCAACTCGAACGCTACGGTAACTTGGCCGATAAGTCGGATAAAGGGCCGATGAAGAATCGCCTGTACGACATCATCGATCGAGACCGTGATGGAGTGGTGACGGCTGAAGAGTTACAGGCAGCGATTGCTTTACCGGCACACGCGCAGTCGCTGTCGCAACTGATCATCCACTACGAAAGCGAGTGGCGCCACGAACCCCATAAGTGGGACGCGCTGGACGATGTACTGGGGCATAGCGGCTCGACTCCACTTTTGAACTGGGTGGCGGAGAAGGAGCGGATCAGGGAGATCAGTTGGTGGAATGAAGTGGCGGAGGGAGTTGGATTGCCGGTGGATGGGCAGGTGTATCACTTGCATCCAATCGGCTTGACTATGAGATTTAACGCTGAGTGCCCTAAAGAGTGTGCTACTGATGCTTATGAACTGGAAGGAGTTGCTGGCACACTTATCGTGTCAAAAGAGTCATTTCAATTTATTTTAGATAAAGAAGGGTATAGCAAGAACCCTTACGTCCCTGCAGGTGCGAGCGGAGTTACTCTTGGGTATGGGTATGACTTAGGACAGCAAACAATAGCGCAAGTCCGTCACGACCTTGCACAAATTTATAGTCAATCGGACATTGATACTCTGACAACTGCTATTGGGAGGCAAGGTACTCAGGCTAGGGACATACTGAGCTCTTTAAATCACATTTCAATCAGTAAAGAAAACGCCATATCCCTTGCAATAAAAATGAAAAAACGTTACGCACAATTGGTAATCGAAGCTTATCCGGGTGCAATGAATCTGCATCCACATTGCCAAGGAGCACTGTTATCCCTTGTGGTCAACAGAGGAATATCTTTTTCTCGGCCAGATCTCGAATCTCGTTTAGAAATGAAACAAATTAGCGATGACTTGTTAAATCTCACCCCAGAGAAAATCCCATCTAGACTTCGTTCGATGAAAAGGCTTTGGGAAGGAAAAGCGGGGCTTGGAGGACTAATAATTCGTCGAGAGGAAGAAGCAAAACTTTTTGAAAGAGGTATGAAATGCGACTGCTGGCGATAATGATGAGCGCTTTGGGTGTTTTATTTACTTCACCAACCTTTGCTAAAGGTGATTGCGATAACACAAGTACAACAACAAAAGATATTCTTCAGTGCGCAACCAACCTGTACGAAAAAGTTGACAAAAATCTTAACGAGCAATATTCGAAAATGGTTGCGCCGCGTGAATTCCCCAATAGAAAACTCCTTATCGAAACTGAGCGCGCATGGGTCAAATATAGAGATGCGTACTGCAATGAAATTTACGAGTCTACTTTGCCGGGCGAAGAGGCGGAAATCGAAAAAATGGGATGTTTGATTTCTTCAACGTCATCGAGACTAGTGGAATTATTTCGCTTGGATACAGGAGTTAGTGGTGACGGCTTCTACAATGCACTTTCACTCATAAATAGCATTTCTTCAAAAAGCAGAGACGAAATACTCTTACACATTGAAAGCTTAATAAAACTGCCTGAAGAAACTGATTACTACAAGAAAAATTGCGAACTCACACAAGGTGTTTACGGTGAAGATGAGAGACTCTGTCGAGCCAGACTGAAATTTCAGTCAATATAGACACGAGGACATGATTAAAAATAGAGAAGCGTAAATATGTGGGCCGCACCATGCGGCCCTATTTAATACCTACGACTCTTAGAAAAACTGCCCGCTCAAATCCCGCGATAGTAATAAAAATTTTACTGCGGCCTTTTCTTATTTCATACTGGTAAACGCCAACTTCACCCCAATCGCAATCAACACCGCCCCCATGGTCCGATCAAACCAATGCCCCATCCGCGCAAAACCCGCGCGCACACGCTGCTGGCTGAACAACATGGCCACCAGGCAGAACCACAACGCCGTCGCCACCGCCAGGTACACGCCGTAACCGGCCTGGATCGCCAATGGCGTGTGCGGGTTGATCACTACGGTGAACAGCGACAGGAAGAACAGCGTGGCCTTGGGGTTCAAGCCGTTGGTGACGAAGCCTGCGGTAAATGCGCCGCGCGGGGTGCGCTCGCCCGCTTCGCGGTGCAACTCGCCCTCGGCGGCAGGCTTGGCCGGCTGCGCGCGCAGGGCCTTGAAGCCGATGTACAGCAGGTACGCGGCCGCGGCCCATTTCAGTGCGTTGAACAACACGATGGACTGGGACACGATCAGGCCGATGCCGAGCAACGAGTAACCCACATGCAGGAAAATCGCCGAGCCCACGCCCAGCGCGGTCCAAGTCCCGGCGCGACGGCCGTGGGTCACGCTCTCACGCACCACCACCGCAAAATCCGGGCCGGGGCTGGCCACCGCCAACAAGTGAATCAGGGCTACGGTCAAGAACTCGGCGGCGTACATACTCACTCCATTAAGTAACGGATTATTTCATCTGATAGGCTCGGCAGATTACGCCTTCGAACCCTGTCGCAAAAGGTACAGTTGATGACGAACAATCGCCGCGCCGTCTTCCTTGATCACCCCTCCCTGGACCTGGGAGATCTTGACCTCAGTGAGCTGCGCAGTCGTTTCAGCGACTTGCAGCTGTTGACGGGCACTACGCCGCAAAATGTGATCGAACGCCTGCAAGGCGCTCAAGTCGCCATCAGCAACAAAATCCCGCTCAACAGCGAAACCCTCGCGGCCTGCCCGGAGCTCAAGTTGATCCTGGTGTCGGCCACCGGCACCAACAACGTTGACCTGGAGGCCGCCCGCGCCCATGGCGTCACCGTGAGCAACTGCCAGGGCTACGGCACTCCGTCGGTGGCGCAGCACACGATCATGCTGCTGCTCAACCTGGCGACGCGCTTGAAGGACTATCAGCAGGATGTGAGCGCGGGCAAATGGCAGCACGCCAAGCAGTTCTGCCTGCTGGACCACCCTATCGTCGAACTGGAAGGCAAAACCCTTGGCCTGCTGGGCCATGGCGAACTGGGCAGCGCCGTGGCACGCCTGGCCGATGCCTTCGGGATGCGCGTGCTACTCGGCGCGATTCCCGGGCGCCCTGCCCGTGCTGATCGCGTGCCGTTGGATGAATTGCTGGCGCAGGTCGATGCGCTGACCTTGCACTGCCCGCTCAATGAACATACCCGCGACTTTATCGGCACCCGCGAACTGGCGCTGCTCAAGCCCGGAGCGTTTGTGGTCAATACCGCGCGCGGTGGCTTGATCAACGAACAGGCCCTGGCCGATGCCTTGCGCAGCGGCCACCTGGGTGGCGCGGCGACCGACGTGCTGAGTGTCGAGCCACCGGTCGCCGGCAACCCGCTGCTGGCCGACGATATCCCACGTTTGATCGTCACGCCGCATAACGCCTGGGGTAGTCGCGAGGCGCGGCAGCGCATCGTTGGCCAATTGGCGGAAAACGCCAGGGGCTTTTTCAGCGGCGCCCCGCTGCGCGTCGTCAGTTGATAAACTGCGCCCCTTTTCAAGGAGCAGACCATGGATCCGCGCAGTGAAGTACTGCTTCGTCAGGCCGAACTTTTTCAAGGCAACCTGTTGCTGGTGGGCTTGCCCGCCGACGACCTGCTCGGTCGCCTGCCCAACGCCCACGGCTGGTGCTGGCATGCCGGCGACCAGGCGGCGCTCGACGCACGCTTCCCGGAGCGCAGCCAATTCGGCGTGAACGTGCCCGAGCGTTCGTTTGATGCAGCGGTGATCTTCCTGCCCAAGTCCAAGGACCTCACCGATTACCTGCTCAACGCCGTAGCCGCACGCCTGCCCGGCGCCGAGCTGTTTCTGGTGGGCGAGAAAAAAGCCGGTATCGAAAGTGCTGCCAAGCAGATGGCGCCCTTTGGCAAACCGCGCAAGCTCGACAACGCACGGCATTGCCAGCTGTGGCAAGTCACCGTGGCCAATGCGCCCCAGGCGCTCGAGCTGGAGAGCCTGGCACAGGTGTTCGAAGTACCGCTGGCCGAAGGGCCGCTCAAGGTGGTGAGCCTGCCGGGTGTGTTCAGCCACGGCCGTCTGGATCGTGGCACCGAGCTGTTGCTGGAGCATCTGGACAAGCTGCCCAGCGGCCATTTGCTGGACTTCGGTTGCGGCGCCGGTGTGTTAGGGGCGGCGGTAAAGCGTCGCTACCCACACAACACCGTAACGATGCTGGATGTGGACGCCTTCGCCGCCGCCAGCAGTCGCCTCACCCTGGCCGCCAATGGGTTGGAGGCCGAGGTGTTGACCGGTGATGGCATCGACGCCGCACCGATGGGGTTGAACGCCATCTTGAGCAACCCGCCGTTCCATGTCGGGGTGCACACCGATTATTTCGCCACTGAAAACCTGCTGCGAAAAGCGGCAAAACACCTGGCAAAAGGTGGCGAACTTCGCCTGGTTGCGAATAGCTTCCTGAAGTACCAACCGTTGATCGAAGAGCACCTGGGCGTGTGTGCGGTCAAGGCCGAGGGCAATGGTTTTCGCATCTACCGCGCCAAGCGCCCCTGATGGGCATTTGAAAAAGAAGGCTTGCCGAATGGATTTTGCCTAGGCAGAATCCGCTCCGTCCTAGGGGAGTAGTCTCCCACGAGCGCCACGCTCGTCCGGCATACGTCAACATACTTGGTCAACAGGCCATGGCGTATGCGACCCAGGAGTCCGCACAGACGGACCGGGGTTTGACAAGACCTATGACACGCACACCTTACCCGGGGCGGGAAGGCTGTACGTGTCATAGCCGTGTCGACCCGCCCCCTGGAAACTACCTGATGCTGGATTCACTACTCGTTCCTACCGCAATCGTTGCCTTGGCCGAAATCGGCGACAAGACGCAACTGCTCGCACTCATCCTTGCCGCGCGCTTTCGCAAACCCTGGCCGATCATCGCCGGCATCGTCGCCGCGACCCTGGCCAACCATGCGGCTGCGGGTGCCGTGGGTGCCTGGTTTGGCAGTTTCTTCTCGGATGCGGTGTTGCACTGGATCCTGGCGGCAAGCTTCTGTGCCACGGCGCTGTGGACCCTGGTGCCGGACAAACTCGATGATGACGAAGCCAGTACCACGCGCAAATTCGGGCCATTCCTGACCACGCTGATTGCGTTTTTCCTTGCAGAAATCGGTGACAAGACACAGATCGCCACAGTGATGCTGGCGGCCCAGTATCCGGAGTTGTGGCTGGTGATTATCGGCACCACCCTGGGCATGTTGATTGCCAACGTGCCGGTGGTTCTGGCGGGGAATTTCGCAGCGGAGAAACTGCCGCTGACGTTGATTCGTCGACTGGCGGCTACGGCGTTCTTTGTCCTGGCGATTGTGGCGGTGTACAAGGCCATGCAGAGCAGCGGCTGGATTTAAGCGATCCACTGTGAGAAGGGGCTTGCCCTAATGCCTGTCAGTGAAGGAGAAACACTGTAACTGTGGCGAGCGGGCTTGCCCCGCGTTGGGCTGCGAAGCAGCCCC
>NZ_JBMDIS010000163.1:0-5859 GCF_057808775.1 Pseudomonas sp. FG86
GGCTCAGGCCGAGAAAAAACTTAACGTCGTGTCCGGGATTAGTTGACCACTACAGGTGGCTGGTTGCGCCGTTCGAAACGGATGACGGCATGCGCGTCCCACGCGAACGCGGCACCCCGCAAGGTGGAGTGCTCAGTCCCCTCCTGATGAATCTGTTCATGCACTATGCCTTCGACACCTGGATGCAACGTACCAGCCCCAACTGCCCGTTTGCCCGCTACGCCGATGATGCGGTGGTGCACTGCCGCAGTCGAAAGCAAGCGGAGTACGTGATGCGCTCCATTGCTTCACGGCTGGCTGCCTGTGGCTTGACGATGCACCCGGAGAAATCGAAAGTCGTGTACTGCAAGGACAGTAACCGTCGCGCAGGTTATCCGCATGTGAGCTTTACCTTCCTCGGCTTCACCTTTAGGCCGAGGAAGGCGCTCAGCAAACAAGACCAGCTCTTCACGAGCTTCCTTCCGGGAGCGAGTGCGGATGCCTTAAAGCGGATGCGGCAAGCGGTACGCAGGTGGCGACTCAATCGCCAAACCCACGTGACGCTGGTCGACGTGGCTCGGCTCTACAATCCAGTGATACAGGGGTGGTGGCAATACTATGGCTCGTTCTATCGGACAGCCATGCTTGGCATCTTCCAGCACATTGACCGCGCGCTTGAACGCTGGGCCCGACGAAAATACAAGGCCCTTCATAGGCGCAAGCGGCGCATTAGCCAATGGCTGGACAAGATGCGGACTGTGGTACCCCGGCTGTTTCATCACTGGCGAGTGACCGGGCAGCAAGGTTGGATAACGGGAGCCGTATGACGCGAGAGTGTCACGTACGGTTCTGCGAGCGGCTGCGGGGGCAGTTCCCGCGGCCGACTCACCATTTCGGCAGTGCGACCTGAAAGTCGCATGGGTTTCTGTTCCGCAGGTTAACGCCCGACGGAACCGACTGTTCCACCACTCGTTCCCTACCCAGACAGGCGTGGCCGGTAACAGCCGGGTCTGAAGCTCTGGGGACAATGTAACCGCCGATATTTCGGTAGGTCGAACCGCGAGGCCAGACTGAATCTGCCAGCATCAAGGCGGAGAGGCGCTAGGGATGAACAGGTACCCGCCAACTGCACGGGGGTGATGGTGCTCGCTTGGCGACTGGCTTCTTGCTGGAGGTTAGAGATTGCTTCGGCAATTGCCTTGGTCTGAGCCACATAGCTGCCGGATAGGTTGGCAATCACAATGCAGCAACGCGGTAACTCCAGAGCGGCGCTCATCAGGCAGCTGAGTGTGTAGGTGCTCACGGTAGCCAGCGTACCGCCGCCGATGACAGTAGTGCTCGCGTTTTCAAGGTAGGGCGGCAACTCATCGAGCATGATCAGGGTCGGTTTGTCCCCGATAATTTTCTTCCAGCCAGCCTGATCGACCGCGCGAGGGCCATTGACCCAGTAGGGCTTGATGGCTTCCTCTTCGCCTAGTTGGGTAGTCGCGAATGATGGGGTTGAATGTGCATGCCTGCTTGACTGTCTTGAGCATCTGCTCGACTCCCTGAGAAATACTTAATCGTTGCTCGACTGACTGGAGGGTGGGGTGGGCTGCGGAATGGAAAGCTCCTGACTCACCTGCTGCAGAAACCACTCACGCATGGTCAACCCACGCGCCTTGAGTGCGGCGTAGATCTGCTGCTTTTGGGCAGGATCAACCTCGATCACAACGCGATTGCTAGTTTTCATAGGCATGGGCACCTGGCTTAGGTTTGTAACGTGACGTGATGTTATGTTCGAAGGGGAGGGGCTGGAAGCCCTGGCGTACATTAATTTATTTTCTCTTTTAGGAGCATCTTGAGGTAGGCCCCCGTGGCCTGGCCGTTACTTCTGCCAAGTACTAAAAACGGGGTACCGGCCGGTCATCATGGCCTTCGACTGCTCAGGGTTAAGATCCTGTTGTTGCTCCTGCCAGTTGCCTGATCAGACGAAACGTCCCCGGTATGAGCGGCGGGCTGCTAGTCCAGATGCCGACTCGCCTGGGGACCAGCCCGAATTACACCGGGACTTATGGGCTGAGTGGGCAGCTATCGCAGGAACCACAGCAAGGCTTGCCGTGCATGGAGTCCCAATATTGCCGCTCAGCCTCTTCCCAGTCCCGCAATGCGAAAGCCAGTTCGGTAGCCTGCTTTGCATGGTCATGGCAGCGTCGAATTCGTTTAGGACGGCGGCGTCCATACAGGCCGCAGAAGCAGCGCCTTTTTTGGTTGATTACCCGCCGGGACTTTTCCCACACGCTAAACAAAGGCACTGTTCCGGAGATCACATCCAAGATAGGTCGCTCTTTGGACTTTCTGCGCTTGAGCCCTAGCTGATTTACCGCAAGATCGTTAGCGATTTTGCCACTGATTGCGCTCGCAGCCTTCTGCGCTCGCAGTTGATGTCGAGCTGCGTCGCCGTGTGCCCACGCGGAACCATTCGGCCATCTGCGCAGAGTGCGAGCGCGCTCTTGAAGCTTTAGGTATTTGTAGATTGTCTCAAGCCAGGCACGAGCGGACGGCTCGTCTGAGACAGGAAGCGGATTGGCGCCCGCGTAAAACAGACAGAACGTACCATCATAATTGATGTGCCGTTCCGGGCAAAAGCCTGGCAAGTGATGTGGTGTGCTTTCGCGTGCTTCTATCCATTCACCGTCTTGGCGTAAATGCAGCTTGTAGGGGAGCGTTCTCCCGTCCACCAGCCGAATCGGAAGATCAAGCGTTGCTGTCTGCGGAACGGATGTTACACAGGTACCCCCGAAATCTGGGGCGACCTGTGCAATCAGGTCGAGCGCTGTGCTCAACGGCTGCCGTCTACTTTCTGGCGGGAGTGGGGCTGCACCTGACGCTCATCTGCGCGAATGATGGCGGCGGAACCCGCATAGGCTTCCGAGCGAGCTTGCTTCGCAGATGCGTCCCCATCATCTGCCAGGGCTTCGGTAGCTTCGTTGTAGTCCAGGTGTGATGTCTTACGACTCTTCCCAAACAGGTTCTGCACAGCTTTCGATGCTGCGTCGTAAGCTACTTGCCCGATCGCGGTTTCCACCCCCGAACACGCGCATTGGCGTTTCTCAGACTCGATCACGCTACGCCCGATAGCGCACCTAACTCTATTACCCTTGGCGCCCAGGCGCGTGACGGCTATTGGGCCCAGATCGAAGCCAATCGCGAGGCCGAGGTCGCCGGTTTCAATACCTTCGGCGTTCAGCCGCTCAATTGCGAGATTGAAGCTGCTGCGCAGTGCACCTGCTAGCCGTGTGGCCTCGGATACTGACTTCTCTTCGTCAGTAGTATGCGCGGTGCCGTCACAGGATAGGGCTTGCACGCAGTCTCCGATGAAGCGCACCCGGCGCCCTTCGAAGTCGGAAGTCACGACCCGCTCCAGCTCGGAGCGGATGACATGCAAAGTCCGCACGACATCGTCGGTCTTCTCGTTGATGTGATCGGCCACGTAGGCTGTGAAGCCATCAATATCGGCGTAGAGGCTCACCATCTCCTGTCGCTTCGAGTTGGCCGGAGTCAGCGAGTAAATGTCCATATCACGCAGGGGTGGGGTTTGGCGGGAAAACTGGTAACCGCCAATGGGGTTCTTTTTCAGATCCTCACGCCACTCCTCGACGATCTCGTCGGACGTGACATCCAGCTTGGCCGCATCCTGACATGCCTTGATCTCTATCGCGGTTAGGGCAGATTTTTCCGGCTCATCGCTTTCCGCAAGGCCGATGGCCTTACGAGCATTGTTGGTCAGATAGATACCCCTGGCCTTGTTATTACTGGCCAGTTTCGCGGCATGGTTCGCTGGATCGCCCAGGAACAAGGGTTCGCGGTACCCGCTGCGGCCATTGTTTACAGCAAGAGCTAGGCCGGTATCGATGCCAATTCGAACCTTGGCTGCTGGGATTTGCTCATCGTCGTCGCCCGTCTCTGCAAGCACGTCAATGATCAATTGCGCAGTCGCAACGGCGCGTTGAACACGCTTGGTCTCAGCGCCGGACTCAGTGTTGTACGGCTTAGTGAAAAGGGAGTGCAGCCGCTGACTGTGGAAGTCGACGCGGCGCGCATCAACCTTGTTGAGAATTCGCTTGACTGCCCGGTAGTGCTGGTCAAGAAAGCGCAGCGTGCGCTTGTGACACTCTGTGCCCTCGACTGCAGTGATGTTCAGCATGTCCTCGAGATTCATGATGTCCGCATACATGTGGACCCCATCCACGCGGTACGCGGTACTGGTAGGAATCGATTCCAACGACATGTCGCGCACGTAATCCTTGATGGTGATTTCCTCAACATCAGCGATCTTCTGGTCTATGTGTTTTGCAGCGCGATCATGGTTCCAGCTCTTGCTCATCGATCACTCCTTCGGGTGATTGGGCGCGCTGCAATGCGGTAGGCAAGCGCATGCCAAATTTGCTTGTTGACAGATATCCGTTACTTCGGTCCTAGCTTGTTGAAAATGGTGCGTAGCTGATTGCAGGCTGGAGATAGGCTGGAGGGCAGCTGGTCTTCACTTTTCGTTAGGCGATATCCGATGGTTGTCAGCCCTTTCAGATCTGACGGCAGATGTACCTCGTCACCCCTAGGCTCAAGAAGGAAGGTTCGTGCCCTGCCAAGTCGTCCTACGAACAGGCCAAGCTCGAAAATGACGTTGTCGCGCGGCGTATTCTTGGTTTCCTCGCGCATTGTGACGGAGTCGTCCGGCTGTGCGATTGCGATGGCAAAATCGCACTCGTCCAGTTGCTCTTCGAGGCTTTCAAGGGCGTACTGCGATGCGCGGAAAACGCCTTGTGTCCAGGTCTTTACGAAGAACTTGTCGTGCTCAAGGTTATTCTCGATTGCCCGGGCAATAGGGAGTGCCTCGACCGAGCAAATGATGAATACGTGGGATGACTGATGGGCAGGAAGCACCATGTCGTTTCGCTGGTGTAGTCGATCGACCAGTTGCCGAGTGACCTGTCGCCAAACCGAGGGATACGCGTCCGCAATGGACTTGAAGTCTGCCGCGCTGACCTTCAAGACAATCGAGGGCTCGGTGGCCAGTACAGTAGCAGAGCGCTTCGCTGTTGGGACCAGAGCAGCCATTTCTCCGACGTGATCGCCGCCCCCTCGTGTTGCGACTTCACGATCATGGACCTTCACCTGGAAATGCCCTGTGATGATGAAATAAACCTCGGAGTCCTCCGCGTCCTCGGTAATGAGCACAGCATCCTTAGCGATCTCCTCCAGCGTTCCTACCTCTGCGAGGCGGCGTGCTAGGTCTTGATTTCCGAGTACCAGCTTCTGCTCAAGCAGTACTTCCTCAAGAACGGCGCGGCCTGACGGCCCTTCAAAGCGATCGATCAACTTCCCAGTAGTCATGATGGTGAGCATTCCCTTGCGAAGAGGTTGCGGGGGCGTTCACAGAGAAATGGGGACGTGCGTCACCCTTTCAAGGGGCGCTGAAGAAAAGATCTGGGCATGGCGGGCGCTCAGGGACGCAGGTTCAAACTCTGTTTGATTGCATTCGGGAGTAGTGGGCCGAATGTTCAGTGTCAAACATTTTGTGCTGTAAGACCTGACGTGCTCTGGTACACCTGTCAAACCTTCTCTTGATTGGCGTCAGTTTTTGTCAATCAATGGGGGTGAGTTTGACGGTCAATGGGGAGTCGCCGAAATAGCATCATAGGTAGGGATTACGGGCGATTTGGCGGTGTCAATCGAAGGAACGTAATTTGATAGCTCACATTACTGGCCGGACGACCCGCTGATAGCCGAGCCGACCGCGCGGATCAAACCCCGAAAGTCGTAATGCCAAAGATCAAAATGTGGGAGGGGCGGGGGGGGGGGGGGGGGGGGGGGGGGGGGGGGGGGGGGGGGGGGGGGGGG
>NZ_JBMDIS010000164.1:0-5781 GCF_057808775.1 Pseudomonas sp. FG86
TTTTCAAGTCGGAGTAAGTGAGCACTCGACGACCATTGTTCCGCAAGCCTATGCCCGGATCACTTAGCTTTGGCGTTGGATTCATGGCTTGCATATCAACCAGGGGATTGTTGGTTTCAGAGGCAGGGTGTGTCTGCATTTCTCCACCCATACCACCCATGCCAGCCATCCCTGACATATCACCATTGCCCATCCCAGCCATCTTGCTGTGATCCATGCCCGCCATGTTAGTCATGTCACCGCTGTCCATGCCGGTCATCCCGGTCATGTCACTTTGGTCCATACCGGTCATCTTGCTGTGGTCCATGCCCGCCATGCCCGCCATGCCGGACATGTCACCTGGTGTCTTCTCTGCGCCGCCCATACCAGCCATGCTGCCATGGTCCATACCAGCCATACCGCCCATCCCCATGTCATCCATAGTGACGATTGGACGTGGATCTATAGCAGGTACCTGAGCAACTAGCCCTTCACGAAGAGCGAGGGTTCCGCGTGCATAACCCGTCCGATCCATAGACTGGGCGAAGATGGTGTAAGCCTCTTCACTGGCAGGCTCTACGATCACGTCATACGTTTCAGCTACGGCGATGCGGAATTCGTCAACACTCACTGGGTTGACGTGTTGGCCGTCGGCGGCCACAACGGTCATTTTCAAACCAGGAATGCGGACGTCGAAATAGCTCATCGCCGAGCCGTTGATAAAGCGTAGTCGTAGCTTCTCACCCGGCTTGAAAATACCGGTCCAGTTACCGTTTGGCGCCTGGCCATTCATGAGATAGGTGTAAGTATCTGCGCTGACGTCTCCAAGGTCGGTTGGGCTCATGTTCATTTCAGCCCACATCTTCCTGTCAGCTACTGTAGCTGACCAACCTTGCTTACTGACATCGTCGATAAAATCACCAACGGTGCGTTTATGGTGGTTGTAGTAGCCCGACTGTTTCTTAAGCTTGGCCATGACGCGACTAGGATCTTCATCGGTCCAATCAGTCAACATCACCACATAGTCGCGGTTGTATTGAAAAGGTTCAGGCTCTTTCGAGTCGATAACGATTGGCCCGTAAACCCCTGCCTGCTCCTGTAAGCCCGAGTGGCTGTGGTACCAGTACGTACCATTCTGATGAACCTTGAACTTGTACTCGTACATGCCGTCGGGTGCGATGCCATGGAAACTCAAGCCAGGTACACCGTCCATATTGGCCGGCAGAATGATCCCGTGCCAATGGATTGAGGTGTCTTGGTCCAGGCGGTTTTTTACACGCAGGGTGACTGTCTCTCCTTCGCGCCAACGCAGCAAAGGTCCTGGCAATGATCCATTGATGGTCATGGCTGTTCGCGGCGAGCCGGTAATGTTTACAGGTGTTTCACCAATAAACAGATCAAATTCATTGCCGGTGAGTACGCTCGGCAGACCTGGACTTGTCACCGCCCATACTGGAGTGCGCCAAAGGCCAAAGCCGCCGAGAATGCCACCAGCGGCCAAGCCTTTTACGAATGTCCGTCTAGAGGTTTTGGAATGCATGCCGTTTATTTCCAATCAGTCAAAAGGGAAGCCGTGCGAAACAACCGATCATGAGTTGCCCGGATCAGCTTTGCCCACCGTCACAAAAGACAAACTCTTACGGCAAGCGAGCTCAGAAATTGCCACATTTAAACCACCGCAGTGATTACATTTCTGTCAGCTTGGAGGGCTAGCTATTTAGCAATTCTTGTGATCCATCGCCTTGGCTTTGCTTTCAGCGACGGGATGTTGGGCATTTTGCGTTTGAGCTACTCGGTACGATTCCATCGAATTATTCCTGGCCACTTCCATGCGTGCGAAAGTCCGGTCACCACCCCCTTCAGCCATAGCCAAAGAAGAGACGGTCAGAGCCGCGATGACGAACAAGGTTTTGATAGGGTTCATTTGGGGGGCCTCGGATGATTATTGGTGACCCCTGAATCCACATCAGTCGTTGACTCTAGGGGGTGAGCTTGAGGCTCAATAGGACTATAAGACTCATCCCCTGTCAGGAAGCTTAGGCCAATATTACAGTTGTGTCAGGTTGCGATATTTCTCTTGAGATGCAGAGTGATTAGTCCGTAAGGTCTAAGCTATCCAACGACACATAACCTCCATCCACCATCTAAAATTTACCTGTGCGGCGTTGTAAGTTTCCGGTCACTGCACGATGGCGTGGCGTTTTTTGAGTTTTTCGCTGAAATCATACATCGGCTCGGACGCACTACGTTAAGCACTTGAGTGTTCGATAGGTGGGAATTAAATGGCAGCGTAACTAAAGGTGGCCACCGGTGAGTATTAATTTTGACAAAGCGCTTGGCTCCGCAGAAAGAGCATTACGTTTTCGCAGCCAACGAGCTGAGGTACTTAGCAATAATATCGCTAATGCCGACACTCCTAACTTTAAGGCCAGGGACTTGGACTTTTCTGCTGTACTGGCTAGCCAAACAAAAGGAGGTTTGGCTACTCCGTTCTCTTTAAAAACAACAAACCCAAAACATATTGCCGTAAACGAATTAGTAAGTGATATTCACGGCGGTGCTTTGCTTTACAGTACGCCGAACCAACCTTCCATTGATCAAAATACTGTGGATCAACAGGTCGAGGTCGCAAAGTATACGGAAAATGAAATTCATTTCGAAACCGCCTTTACTAGATTAAATGGAGCATTTAAGGGGCTACTTAAAGCTCTGCGAGGTGAATAATAAACTTTACCCAGCGAGGGAATCAGCGCCTCAGGCGCTGATTTGGGAAGGGAAACCGAGTGCTTCGACAGTTTTACGGACTTGCTCTGGGTTTTCACTGCTTTCAACGCTTACCTTACCTGCTGCGCGATCCACGGAAATCATAGCCTCGCTGTCCAGTGACTGAATTGCTTTGGTGATTTTGCTGACGCAGCTACCGCAACCAATGCCTGATACGTTTAAGACGAACATGGTTATTCCTCTTGTGCTGAGCAGTCTATTTTCACCGCAACAACAAGATCAACGTTGACACCACGGTAAGGTCAAGAGTTATGTATAGCGGGCTGTGAGCATCGGTTACGCTCATTCAATTCGGGTATTCCTCAGCCTCAAAGCATTGAAAACTACAGACGCAGAACTGACGCTCATGGCTAACGCAGCAATCATTGGAGACAGAAGGTGCCCCGTCAGTGGATAGAGCAGGCCTGCGGCGAGGGGAATACCCATTGAGTTGTAAAGGAAGGCGAACCCCAAGTTTTGCCGCATGTTTTTTACCGTTGCAACCGAAAGTGCCCGTGCCCGTAAAATCCCCATCAGGTCGCCTTTTACCAGCGTGAGCTGCGCGCTATTCATCGCGACGTCAGTCCCTGTACCCATGGCAATGCCCACATCTGCTCGCGCCAAGGCCGGTGCGTCGTTGATACCGTCGCCGGCCATGGCAACCTTTCGACCGGATTGCTGGAGGTCCGCCACCAGGCGCTCCTTGTCCTGAGGTTTCACTTCACCATGAACCTCTTCAATACCCATCTCCTTGGCGACAGCACGTGCGGTGGTGAGCCCGTCTCCCGTGGCCATGATGATTTTTACGTTATCAGCCTTAAGCTTGGTGACTGCTTCTTTAGAGGTCGGTTTTATCGGGTCTGAGACCGCTAGTAATCCTGCCAAGACCCCGTCAACTGCTAGATAGATGATGCTGATGCCTTCAAGGCGCAACAACTCTGCACGTTCTTGTAAGACCTTTGTGCTCACGCCGGCAGCTTCCATCAGTGCAGTGTTGCCCAGCTGTACTTTCTTGCCATCAACGAGACCACTCACCCCAATCCCTGAGCCGGACTCAAACGATTCAGGCTTGGTGAGCGCAATATTTTCAGTTCGGGCGTGATCGACGATGGCGTGTGCCAAAGGATGTTCGCTGCCTTGATCAAGGCTAGCGGCCAGTTGAAGCACATCGCGTGGGTTGAAATCTGGTGTGGCCTCCACACTGTGAAATACCGGCCGTCCCTCTGTCAGGGTTCCCGTTTTATCGACAATCAGTGTGTCGATCTTGCAAAGGTTTTCGATGGCACTGGCATCTCTGAACAGCACACCCATACTGGCGGCTTTACCCGTCGAAACCATGATCGACATGGGCGTTGCCAGACCCAGAGCACAGGGACAAGCGATGATAAGCACGGCGACAGCGTTGATCAGGCCGAAGACCCAGCTGGGTTCCGGGCCGAACAGTCCCCAACCTATGAGGGTCAGCAACGCAATCGCGATAACCGCCATCACAAAGTAGCCGGCGATCGAGTCGGCCATTCGTTGCATGGGCGCTTTGGAGCGTTGGGCTAGTGCGACCATTTGTACTATCTGCGACAGCATGGTGTCAGCGCCGACCTTTCGCGCCTCCATCACCAAGCTTCCATGAGTATTAAGCGTGGCACCGATCAGACTATCCCCTGCTCTTTTCATGACCGGCACAGGTTCACCAGTGAGCATGGATTCATCCACCGCACTTTCTCCCTCGAGTACAGAGCCATCAACTGGCACTTTTTCACCAGGTCTGACCCGCAAATGGTCTCCCAAGTGAACATGGGTAAGAGGAATGTCTTCCTCCTGACCATCGGCGTTGATCCTGCGTGCAGTCTTGGGAGATAGGCCAAGAAGGGACTTAATGGCGGCGGAGGTTTGTGACCGTGCTTTGAGCTCAAGAATCTGCCCAAGCAAGGTGAGCGAGATGATGACCGCAGCGGCTTCGAAGTAGACGCCGATGCGTCCATCTTGCATGAAGGTGGTGGGAAAACTTTGGGGAAATAGGGTTGCCGCGACGCTGTAAAGATAGGCTGCGGCAGTACCTAAACCAATCAGAGTCCACATGTTTGGACTGCGATTTCTAACGGATGCTATGCCTCTTACAAAAAAGGGCCAACCTGCCCATAAGGTGACCGGAGTGGCAAGAGCGAACTCGATCCAGTTTTGAACCGAACCATGGAAGATTTGTAATGAGTGACCCGCCATGGCTAGAAGGGCCACCATTACGGTTAAAGGCAGCGACCACCAAAAGCGGCGGGTGAAATCCAGGAGCTCGGGTTTGTCATCGTCATCAAGCGCGGGCATGACGGGCTCTAATGTCATGCCACATTTAGGGCAATTGCCGGGCCCTGGCTGTCTTATTTCCGGGTGCATAGGACAGGTAAACTCAGTGGCTACCTGTAGCGTGGGCTCTATAGCGGCGCTGCTGGGTTCAGCGCTGGGATGATTACCAATGTAGCGTTCTGGATCTGCCCGAAATTTCTCTTGGCATTTCTGGCTACAAAATTGATACGTCTGTCCTTGGTAAGACTCGCCAAATTTACTTGGAGGTATAACCGCCATACCGCACACCGGGTCGCGTAGACCACCGTCATTGGGTGAGGCAGCGTGGGCGGGACCGTGATCGTGGTGGCTCGGTGGAGTGGGCATAGCTATTTCTCTTCCTTGTTGGTTCCTGCCTGATCGCCATGGTCATGTCCGCCATGTCCATGTCCAAAAAAATGCATCAATGGACAGATCAACAGGATGAGGTAGGGCAAATACGGATAAACGTGGGTGAAATGTTCCCGCACCCCGTAAAAGGCACCGATCGCAATGAGCATGATCAGTACAACGCCTGTTTTGCGCCTCCAAAATGGTGGGGAGGTGCTTCCAGCCGGATGCTGATGCTTATCCATGATCTAGACCCCGTGTGTGAGCGTGTTGCTCTGATCTCTGCCTCAGAGCATAGCGAACTCTTGCGTCGACGCGGTTTTAGCGGTCAGTTCAGGCTCACTTCAGGTCAAATTGACCGACCATCCCAGACTG
>NZ_JBMDIS010000165.1:0-5569 GCF_057808775.1 Pseudomonas sp. FG86
GAGTGCGGTGTACCAGATATTCCGCAGAGACTGGTTTTGGGGCTGCTGCGCAGCCCAACGCGGGGCAAGCCCGCTCGCCACAACCAGCCCGCTCGCCACAAGGGGGCTAGTTTGCTGCGCGATAGCGCTGTCGTGGGGCCTGTCGTGAGACCTC
Organism: Pseudomonas sp. FG86; assembly: GCF_057808775.1. NCBI lineage: Bacteria > Pseudomonadati > Pseudomonadota > Gammaproteobacteria > Pseudomonadales > Pseudomonadaceae > Pseudomonas > Pseudomonas sp. FG86. The sequence goes on from NZ_JBMDIS010000165.1 coordinate 155, forward strand.
CCACATTGTCGAATGCATTTCAAAGTGAGCGCTTGAGGGTCTCGCTCGGCAGTTCCTTGAACAGCGCTCTATAGCTGTTAGAGAACCGCCCCAAATGCCAGAACGACCAGTTCATCGCCACTTCGGCCACGGTCGTTCCGCTACCGCTCAACAACTCCCGCCGTGCGCCGTTCAAGCGACGCAAGCGCAACCACTGCGCCGGGCTCATCCCGGTGTAGGTCTTGAAGCCCTGCTGCAACTGGCGCAGCGGCACGCCGGCGATACGCGCCAGTTCCAGCAGGTTGACGCTTTCATCGGGTGCATCCGCCGCCCATTCGCCAATGCGTGCCATCAACTGGCGTTCTTGGCTGCGCCGCTGCAATGAACTGCGGTCCAGGCACACGCATGCGTTATCGAGAATGAACAGGCAATCGTCGAGCAACTGTTGGGTGAGGGTGTCGCGGCTGGCCGGGTCGATCGTGTTGGACAAGCGCGTCAGGGTTCCACTGAGCCAGCGACTGAACAACGCATTCTGTTGGCAGAGCAGCGGCGCCATGAACAGCCCTTCGAGTTTCGCCACATCCAGCCCATGGCGCTGCACGAACTGCGGGCCGAACACCACCGCCACTTCACGGTAGTTCTCCGGGGTGATCCACGTGTTGCGGCTTTCACCATTCAGCAGGTACAGCGCGTTGTCGCTGCCATCGAAACAGAACGCCAGGGACCCCGGCGGCGCATTGAAATGCTGCTCCACACGGGTGTTCATGCACTCTTCGTAGACCTCGACGCCTTGCAGGTCGAGGTAGCGGATGCGGCCGGCGAAATGCCCCGGGGACATCTGCTGGTACTGCTGTACCCAGCCGGGTGTCGCACGGCATTGAGCGGCCACATCACCGGTGGTGAAGGCCTGTACGCGCAAGGCGGTTGCCTGTGTCATGGGGTGATCCGTACGCACTCTATTGGTGCGTTGTGGTTCGTGCAAAGTGGATAGATGCCGTTCGACGGCTGGCCCAAGATAGACCTCAATGCGCCAGGAGTACAGGCCGGCGCAGCACTCCACCCATGACGAGGTCCTTATGAACGCCCCCTTCGATCAGCTGTCCGCCTGGCTGAAAGAACACAAGATTACCGAGGTCGAATGCGTGATCAGTGATTTGACTGGCATTGCACGCGGCAAGATCGCACCCACCAACAAGTTCCTGCATGAGCGAGGCATGCGCCTGCCGGAAAGTGTGTTGCTGCAAACGGTAACCGGGGACTTTGTCGACGACGATATCTACTACGACCTGCTTGACCCGGCCGACATCGACATGGTCTGCCGCCCGGTGGCCAATGCCACCTATGTGGTGCCGTGGGCGATTGAACCCACCGCCATCGTGATCCACGACACCTTCGACAAACAGGGCAACCCCGTCGAACTGTCGCCGCGCAATGTGCTCAAGAAGGTCCTGCAGCTCTACACCGAGCAAGGCTGGCAGCCGATTGTCGCGCCGGAAATGGAGTTCTACCTGACTCAGCGCTGCGAAGACCCGGACCTGCCGCTGAAAACCCCGGTGGGCCGTTCCGGCCGTGCCGAGACCGGTCGCCAGTCGTTTTCCATCGACGCGGCCAACGAGTTCGACCCGCTGTTCGAGGACGTCTATGACTGGTGCGAAGCCCAGGGCCTGGACCTCGATACGCTGATCCACGAAGACGGCCCGGCGCAGATGGAAATCAACTTCCGCCATGGCGACGCGTTGGACCTTGCTGACCAGATCACCGTGTTCAAGCGCACCCTGCGCGAGGCCGCGCTCAAGCACAATGTGGCCGCGACCTTCATGGCCAAGCCCGTGGCCGATGAGCCGGGCAGCGCCATGCACCTGCACCAGAGCGTGGTGGAGATCGCCACGGGCAAGCCGGTGTTTGTCGACGCCGACGGCAAGATGAGCCAACTGTTCCTGCATCACATTGGCGGGTTGCAGAAGTACATCCCCAAACTGTTGCCGATGTTCGCGCCGAACGTGAACTCGTTCCGCCGCTTTTTACCGGACACATCGGCACCGGTCAATGTGGAGTGGGGCGAAGAAAACCGCACGGTCGGCCTGCGCGTGCCCACCTCGAACCCCGACGCCATGCGCGTGGAGAACCGTCTGCCCGGCGCGGATGCCAACCCTTACCTTGCGATAGCCGCCAGCCTGCTGTGTGGCTACCTGGGCATGATCGAACGGATCGAACCCAGCGCCCCGGTGGAGGGCCGCGCCTACGAGCGGCGCAACCTGCGCCTGCCCATCACCCTCGAAGACGCCCTGGTGCGCATGGAGGAGTGCGCGACGGTCAAGCAGTACCTGGGCGACAAGTTCGTGCGTGGCTACGTCGCGGTCAAACGCGCCGAACATGAGAATTTCAAGCGGGTGATCAGTTCCTGGGAGCGTGAGTTCCTGTTGTTGAGCGTCTAAATAATCATAAAGGGGTGTCGATATGCGTCTCGTGAAAAAGCTTCTCCCGCTGGCCCTGGTGGCGGCGTTCAGCAGTGCCAGCCAGGCGGCGCCAACCGTCAGCGTCTACAACTGGACCGACTACATCGGCGAAACCACCCTGGCCGATTTCCAGGCCAAGACGGGGATCAAGGTGATCTACGACGTGTTCGACTCCAACGAAACCCTGGAGGGCAAGTTGCTGGCGGGGCGCACCGGGTATGACGTGGTGGTGCCGTCCAACCACTTCCTCGCGCGCCAGGTGAAGGCCGGCGCGTTCCTCAAGCTGGACCGTGCGCAGTTGCCCAACTTCAAGAACCTCGACCCCAAGCTGCTCAAGCTGCTGGAGAAAAACGACCCCGGCAACGCGCACTCGGTGCCGTACCTGTGGGGCACCAATGGCATCGGCTATAACGTCGACAAGGTCAAGCAGGTGCTGGGCATCGACCATATCGATTCGTGGGCGGTACTGTTCGAGCCGGAGAACCTCAAGAAGCTCAACCAGTGCGGCGTGGCCTTCCTTGACTCGGCGGACGAGCTGTTCCCGGCGATCCTCAATTACATGGGCAAGGACCCGCGCAGCGAGAATCCCAAGGACTACCAGGAAGCCGAGGCCAAGTTGCTGACGCTGCGCCCCTACATCACCTACTTCCATTCTTCCAAGTACATCTCGGACTTGGCCAACGGTGATATCTGCGTAGCCTTTGGTTATTCCGGCGACGTATTCCAGGCCGCCAACCGCGCCAAGGAAGCCAAGAACGGGGTGAACATTGCCTACTCGATTCCCAAGGAAGGCTCCAACCTGTGGTTTGACCTGCTGGCGATTCCGGCCGATGCGAGCAACCCGAAAGAAGCCCACGCGTTTATCAACTACCTGCTGGATCCCGAAGTGATTGCCAAGGTCAGTGCCTCGGTCGGCTATGCCAACGCCAACCCGGCGGCGAAGGCGTTCATGGACCCGGAACTGGTGAACAACCCTGAGGTGTATCCGTCCCAGGAAGTCCTCGACAAACTCTATATTTCCACCACGCCGACCCCGGCGACCATGCGCCTGATGACCCGCGCGTGGAGCAAAGTGAAGACCAATAAATGATGCAGTCCCGTGACCACGCCCGTTCCTATTACCGAGCCACGGCCAACGCGGTTGTCGAGCGCCCTTCACTGGGCGCCGACTTGACCGCCGACGTGTGTGTGATCGGCGGCGGGTTCACCGGCGTCAACACGGCCATCGAGCTGGCGCAGCGCGGGCTCTCGGTGATCCTGCTGGAGGCCCGACGCATCGGTTGGGGAGCCAGCGGGCGTAATGGCGGGCAGTTGATTCGCGGTATCGGCCATGACGTGGCGGGGTTTGCCAAGTACGTGGGCGAGGAGGGCGTGCGTTACCTGGAGCGTGCCGGGATCGATTCGGTGGCGTTGGTGGGTGAACGCATTATCGAGCACAGCATCGACTGCGACTTGCGCTGGGGCTTTTGTGAACTGGCCAATACCCCGGCGCAGTTTGCTGCGTTCAACGGCGAGCAGGAGCACCTGGCGGCATTGGGGTATGCCCATGAAACCCGCCTGGTGGGCCCTCTGGATATACAACAGGTGGTGGGTTCGACGGTCTATGCCGGTGGCCTGGTGGACATGGGGTCCGGGCATTTGCACCCACTCAATCTGGTGCTGGGTGAGGCGCGGGTCGCCGAGTCCCTCGGCGTGCAGATCTTTGAACACACCGAGGTGGTGGAACTGATCCATGGCGACACGGTTAAGGTGCGTTGCGCCGCCGGCACGGTGCGTGCTGCCAACCTGGTGCTGGCGTGCAATGCACATCTGGAAGAACTGGAGCCGCGCTTGAGTGGCAAGGTGCTGCCCGCCGGCAGCTACATCATCGCCACTGAGCCGTTGTCGCCGGCGCTGGCCCGTCAACTGATCCCACAGAACCTGGCGCTGTGCGACCAGAAAGTCGGCCTGGATTACTACCGGCTATCCGCAGACCGTCGCCTGTTGTTCGGTGGCGCTTGCCATTACTCCGGACGCGATCCGGTGGACATCGCGGCCTATATGCGGCCGAAAATGCTCAAGGTGTTCCCACAGCTGGCCACCACCGCCATCGAGTTCCAATGGGGCGGCAAGATCGGCATTACCGCCAACCGCTTCCCCCAGGTCGGGCGCTTGAAGCAGTACCCCAACGTGTTCTACGCCCAGGGGTATTCCGGGCATGGGCTGAACGTCACCCATTGGTGCGCGCGACTGCTGGCCGAAGGCATTCACGCCGGTACAAGCCCAGGCCTGGATATTTTCAGCCGGGTGCCCCACATGACCTTCCCCGGCGGCAAGGCATTGCGTTCGCCGCTGCTGGCACTGGGGATGTTGTGGTATCGGTTGAGGGAATTGATGCATTGACGTGCAGGGCGTGGCAGTCTGGGCGACGTTTTCCCATGACTTCTGGAGATTTACCGTGCCAAAAGCAGCCGCAGTAATTGAAATTCCGGTATCGGCCGATCAGGTCTGGCAGCTGGTGGGTGGCTTCAACAGCCTGCCGGACTGGCTGCCGCAGATTACCAAGAGCGAGCTCGGTGAAGGCGGCCGCGTACGTCACCTGCAAACCGCTGACGGCGGCGTGGTGGTCGAGCGTTTGCAGACTTTCGATAACGTGGCGCGCACCTACAGCTATACGATTGAACAGTCGCCGTTTCCGGTGAGTGCGTACCTATCGACGCTGCAGGTCGAGGCGCTGACGGAGTCGTCGGCCAAGGTGACCTGGTCGGGCGTGTTTACCCCGGCGGCGGGTACCACGGATGCCGCGGTGGAAGCGTTGTTTGCCGGGGTTTACAAAGGCGGGGTCGAGGCGTTGCGGGCGAATTTCCCGGGCTGATCCGCTCTATCAGGGTAGCGTTGTCGCGCATCAAACTGCCCCCCTCTGTGGCGAGCGGGCCTGTTGTGGCTAGCGTGCTTGTTGTGGCGAGCGGGCTTGCCCCGCGTTGGGCTGCGAAGCAGCCCC
>NZ_JBMDIS010000166.1:0-5307 GCF_057808775.1 Pseudomonas sp. FG86
GCCGGGTTACCCACGGATTCAAGCCTGCGTTCGGCCAGCGTGGTTTAACGGGGCGTCTAAGATCAAGATCAAAAGCCAGAGCAAAGCCAGAGCAAAAGCAAAGCCAGAGCAAAAGCAAAGCCAGAGCAAAAGCAAAGCAAAGTAAAGGCAGAGCCAGAGTAACCGCAACAATACGATCAGCTGTAGAACCCCATGCCCAAGTAACCGCATGCGGCGTCATGCCACGGGTGAATGTTGATCGTGGTCAAGGGATAAATGCGCGGTAGTTCTCACACTGTGGCGAACTTTCTGGAGGACTGCGCCATGCCTTTGTCTCTTGCGCAATTGCGCCGCAACTACACCCTTTATGGCTTGCGTGATGACTTGGCGCAGGACGATCCCTTGGTGCTGTTTGGCCAGTGGTTGGATCAGGCGCGTAAAACCGAAGTGCCTCCGGTCGAGGCCAATAGTATGGCGTTGGCCACCGTGGACAGTCAGGGCCATGCCCATTGCCGCATTCTGTTGCTCAAGGGTTTCAGCGCTGAGGGTTTTTTCTTTTTCGGCCATTACCAGAGTGCCAAGGGGGAGGAGTTGGCGAGTAATCCCCATGCGGCCATGACGTTTTTCTGGCCGGGGCTGGAGCGGCAGGTGCGTATCGAAGGCCCTGTGGTGCGGGCGGATGCGCAGCTGTCGGACGATTATTTTGACGCGCGTCCGGCCGCCAGTCAGTTGGGTGCCTGGGCCTCGCCGCAAAGCCAGCCCCTTAGCCATCGCAGCGAGCTGGAAAGCCGCTTGCGTGAGGTCACCGAGCGTTTCGCCGGGCAGCAACCGCCGCGCCCTGAGCATTGGGGCGGCTACCGCCTGCAACCGCAGCGCATCGAGTTCTGGCAAGGCCGCCCTGACCGCCTGCACGACCGCCTCGATTACCGCTTGCACGCCGGGACGTGGCAGCGCACGCGCCTGGCCCCCTGAACGAGATACCTCCTTGGAGGAATAGGCCCTGCGCCCATTGCGGCGCAGGCTGACAGCCACTTTCTTTACGCCTGGAGCCTTGATCATGGCCCATTTGAAACAACGTCATTTCATCCCCCTGAACATCGCCGTGCTGACCATCAGCGACACCCGCACCCTCGACACCGACACCTCCGGGCAGACCCTGGTGGACCGCCTGCAAGGTGCCGGGCATGTGCTGGTCGACCGTGGCCTGGTGATCGACGATATCTACCAGATTCGTGCGCAGGTCTCCCTGTGGATCGCCGACCCTGATGTGCAAGTGGTGCTGATGACCGGCGGCACCGGCTTCACCGCCCGTGACAACACGCCCCAAGCGGTGCTGCCGTTGCTGGACAAACACGTGGAGGGCTTCGGCGAGTTGTTCCGCCAGGTGTCCCTGGTCGAAATCGGCACTTCCACCTTGCAATCCCGTGCGTTGGCCGGCATCAGCAACGGCGTGCTGGTGTGCTGCATGCCGGGTTCGCCGGGCGCGTGCCGTACCGCCTGGGATCAGATCCTCGCGGGCCAGTTGGACAGCCGCACCGGCCCGTGCAACTTCGTGCCGCACCTCAAGCCCCAGCCCGAGCAGATCCTGCAAGCCTGCGAGTCGCGTTCGTGAGCGTTTCGGTGTGCGACAGCGGCCACCTGATGCCGGTGGACGAGGCCATCGCCACGCTGCTGGCCCAGGCACCGCCGCCGCCGGGCACTCAGGTAATCGACCTGGAGCACGCCCTGGGGCGGGTGGTCGCCGAGGAACTGTTCTCGCCCCTGGACCTGCCGGGGTTCGACAACAGCGCCATGGATGGCTACGCCCTGCGCGCCGAGGACGTACCGGCAGAGGGGGGCTACCTGATGCTCGCCGGGCGCATTGCCGCTGGCCAGCACAGCACGGCGAAGGTGCAGGCCGGGCAGGCGGTGCGCATCTTTACCGGTGCGCCGGTACCGGCCGGTGCCGACACGGTGGTGCCCCAGGAACGCTGCCGCCTTTACGGCCAGCGTATCTGGTGCCCACCGGTGCGCCTGGGTGAGCATGTGCGCAAGCAGGGCGAAGAGTTGCGACGCGGCCAGACCCTGGTCGCCGTGGGCAAGCGCCTGCGTGCCCAGGACATCGGCTTGCTCGCATCGGCCGGCATCCCGCGCCTGAAAGTCTACCGCCCGCTACGGGTGTGCCTGCTCAGCAGCGGCAATGAACTGCGCGAGCCGGGTGAGGCACTGGTGCCTGGGCAGATCTACAACAGCAACCGATATGCCCTGGCCGCGCTGCTGCGCGGCTGGGGCGTGGACGTGCTCGACTACGGCGTGATGGCCGACGAACTGGCCGCCAGCCGCGATGCACTGGCCCTGGCGTCCTCCGAATGCGACGTGCTGTTGACGTCTGCCGGTGTATCGGTGGGGGAGGAGGACCACCTCAAGCAGGCCATCGAAGAACTCGGCCGCGTGGACTTCTGGCGCCTGGCGATTCAGCCCGGCAAGCCCCTGGCGTTTGGCGAGGTGGCGGGCAAGCCATGGCTGGGTTTGCCCGGCAACCCGTCGGCGGCGTTGATCACCGCGTTGGTGGTGGTGCGTCCGTTCCTGTTGCGCGCCCAAGGTGTGGCGCGGGTGCTGCCGGTACCGATCCAGGTGCCGGCCGATTTTGAATGGCTCCAGCCCAACAAGCGCCGCCAATACCTGCGCGCGCGCCTGAGCCCCGGCGAGGATGGGCAATTGCGCGCGGTGCTGCACCCCCAGCAAAGCTCGGCGATGCTCACCGCCGCCTGTTGGGCCGATGGCCTGGTGATCATCGAGCGCGAGCATCAGGTGCCCAGGGATGCACCGGTGCCATTTCTGTCTTTCGCTGAATTTTTGTGAGGAACCCCCATGCAACTGGTCTGCCCCGCAGGCAACCTGCCTGCGCTCAAAGCCGCGGTGCGCCAAGGCGCCGATGCGGTGTATGTCGGTTTTCGCGATGACACCAATGCCCGGCACTTCGCCGGGCTGAACATGGACGACAAACAATTCGACGGTGCCGTCGCCTTTATTCGCCAGCACCAGCGCAAGCTGTACGTGGCGGTCAATACGTACCCACAACCGAAGATCTGGGCGCGTTGGCAGCGCGCTGTCGACCGCGCGGCAGACCACGGCGTGGATGCGCTGATCGCCGCCGACCCCGGGGTACTCGACTACGCCAGCCGGCACCATCCGCAGATGGCCTTGCACCTGTCGGTACAGGGCTCGGCCACCCATGCGGCGGCGCTGAAATTCTATGCCGAACGCTACGGCATTCGTCGCGCGGTGTTGCCCCGCGTGCTGTCCCTGGCCCAGGTCAAGCAAGTGGCCGCGAGCAGCCCGGTGCCGATCGAAGTGTTCGGTTTCGGCAGCCTGTGCATCATGGCCGAGGGGCGTTGCCACCTGTCTTCCTACATCACCGGCGAGTCGCCCAACCTCTGCGGCGTGTGTTCGCCGGCCAAGGCCGTGCGCTGGAGCGAGGACGCCGACGGCTTGAGTGCGCGCCTGAGCGAAGTGCTGATCGACCGCTACACCCGGAACGAACCCGCCGGCTACCCGACCCTGTGCAAGGGCCGCTTCCTGGTGGGCGGCAAGCGCTTCCATGCCCTCGAAGAACCCACCAGCCTCGACACCCTCGACCTGGTGCCGGAGCTCACCGCCATCGGCGTCGAAGCGGTCAAGATCGAAGGCCGGCAACGCAGCCCGGCCTATGTGGAACAAGTCACCCGGGTCTGGCGCGCCGCGCTGGACGCCCACCGCAATGCGCCTGCCAGTTTTGTGGTCAAGGACCAGTGGCGCCAGGTGCTGGCCGGGTTATCCGAAGGCAGCCAGACCACGCTCGGCGCCTACCATCGTGCGTGGCAGTGAGGAGACACAGATGAAACTCAGCCTGGGACCGGTGCTGTTTTATTGGGATAAGGAACACCTGGGGCGCTTCTATTCAGACATGGCCGGCTTGCCCCTGGACGTGATTTACCTGGGCGAAACCGTGTGCGCCAAACGCCGCGCGTTCACCCTGGATCACTGGTTGGGCCTGGGCCGGGAACTGCAAACGTACAGCTCGGCGCAGATCGTGTTATCGAGCCTGACCTTGATCGAAGCCGCCTCCGAACTGTCGAGCCTGCGCCGCCTGTGCGACAACGGCGAACTGTTGGTGGAAGCCAACGACATGGGGGCGGTGCAGATGTTGATCGAGCGCAAATTGCCCTTTGTCGGCGGCCCGGCGCTCAACCTCTACAACGGCCACGCCCTGGTGCAACTGCTCGATGCGGGCATGCAACGCTGGGTGCCGCCGGTGGAATGCTCCCAGGGCTTGATCGCCGATGTGCTGGAGCAGGTACGCGAATTGGGCCGGCCGTTGCCCGAAGTGGAAATCTTCGCCTACGGCCACTTGCCCCTGGCGTATTCGGCGCGCTGCTTCACCGCTCGTGCCGAAAACCGGCCCAAGGATGACTGCCAGTTCTGCTGCATCAACTACCCCGACGGCATGGCGCTGACCAGCCAGGAAGGGCAGGCGCTGTTCACCTTGAACGGTATCCAGACCATGTCGGCCGACGTGACTAACCTGCTGGCCGATTACCCCGGCCTGGTGTCCAGTGGTGCCGATCTGTTGCGCCTGAGCCCGCGAGCCGAGGGCATGGTCGAGGTGGTGCGAGCCTTCGACCAGGTGCGCCAGGGCGCTACGCCGCCGCTGTATGTCGATGGTTGCAACGGCTACTGGCACGGCCAGGCGGGCATGTTGCGGGTTGAGGAGGTGGGGCTGTGCTGAGTCGTAAACAATGGCTGCTCAAAGGCGCCGACCAATTGTTTCCATTGATCCGTCGCGTACCGTTTGGCGTGCAGCGCCTGGTCTTGCAGCAAGCCCTTAACCGCTGCCTGGCCGAGCCCTTGCGCGACGGTGGGTTTGACCTGCTGCGCGGACGCTGGATGTGTCTGCGTATTCCTGACCTGGGGTTGTGCTGGTACCTGACCTTGGGGCGCGATGGATTGCGTATTGCGCAAAAGGCCGAGGCGCAGGTGAGCATCAGTGGTAACTGGCGCGAGTTCTTGTTGCTCGCCAGCCGGCAGGAAGATCCGGATACGTTGTTTTTTCGGCGCCGGTTGGTGATTGAGGGGGATACGGAGTTGGGGTTGGGGTTGAAGAATTTGATCGACAGCCTGGATCCGGATGTGTTGCCGCCTTGGTTGTGGCGGAATCTTGAGCGGGCGGGGCGGGGGGTGGTGGTTTGAGGGGGGTGGGGTTTGGGGACATATCCGTTGTTGCGGTAACGGCCACTGGCGGTTCCGCCCTTACGGCGGGTCACTTTTGGAAAAGAGCCCGGGATGCCGGCCCAGCCAAAAGTAACCAAA
>NZ_JBMDIS010000167.1:0-5106 GCF_057808775.1 Pseudomonas sp. FG86
CCCAACGCGGGGCAAGCCCGCTCGCCACAACAAGCCCGCTCGCCACAGGCCAGCCTGCTCGCCACAGTTACAGTGTTGCCCCTTCCCCTCCCACCTTCAAACCATCCCGCCGAGCTTCAATTCGCTCTTCAAATACGCGTAGTAAATCGGTCCTGCCACCACGCCCGGCAAACCGAACGCGGCTTCAAACACCAGCATCGCCAACAACAACTCCCACGACTTGGCACTGATCTGCCCGCCGACGATACGCGCGTTGAGGAAGTACTCGACCTTGTGGATCACAATCAAATACCCCAGCGCCGCTACCGCCACCCAGATCGACAGCGACAGCGCGACGATGGTGATCAGGGTGTTGGACATCAGGTTGCCGATCACCGGCAGCAGGCCGAGCAGGAAGGTCAGCACGATCAGGGTCTTGGTCAGCGGCAGGTGGATGCCACACAGGGGCAGCACCACGGCCAGGAACACCGCGGTGAACACGGTGTTCAGCGCGGCGATCTTGATCTGCGCGAAGACGATATTGCGAAACGCCTGGACCAACAGGTGCAGACGGTCGAACAGCACGGCGGCCAGGGGTTTGCGTTTGGTCACGTCGGGCACGCGCTGCAGCGCGATGATCGCGCCGAGCACCATGCCGATCAACAGGGTGACGAACATGTGGGCGGCGTCTTTGCCGACCAGTTGCAGTTCGCTCAGGTGCTTGCTCAACCAATCACCAATCGCCACGCGGAATTCAGCCGCGCTGGCGGGCAGGTAGGCATCGAGAAACGGCGGCAACTGGCCGCGCGCGCGATCGACCACACCCATGAATTTATCGAGGGAGGCCCCAGGGTTTTCCGCCTCGTGGAGCAGGAAGCTGATAGCGCCGGCGAAGATCAGGGCCAGCACGCTGACAATCAGGGTGCCGAGCAACGCCACCGCCAGCCAGCGCGCGCGCCGGCCTTCGATCAGCCGTTGCAGTTGGGGGGTGAGCATATTGACCAGTTCAAAGACCAACAGGCCGGCCAGCAGGCTGGGCAACAACTTCAGCGGCAATACCAGCAACAACCCGCCGAAAATGATGATGTAGCTGGCCAGCAATAACACGTGACGCTGAGAAAACGTTGGCATACAGCCTCAAAACGAACTGCGTTAAAGGATGTTGTAGGAGCGAGCTTGCTCGCGAAGGTCGCCAACGATAACGCGTTTACTCTGAATAAACGCGGGGCCATTGCGTTCTTCGCGAGCAAGCTCGCTCCTACAGGGGGCTGTGTGCGAGTGTCGCAGCCTTCTATGGCCTGGGGCTATTATTTCTTCAGGCAGGTGCTCATAAAGGTTTTGCGCGCATCACCGGTCAAGGCTTTGGTCTTGGCGTCCGCATTGCAATCCTTCATCTTCTGCTGCTGCGGCGTGAGCGTCTTCGCGTCATTGGCCGCCGGCGCCGACAGGCAGGTTTTCATGAACGCCTTGCGCTCGTCGCCCTTGAGCGTCTTGGTGGTGGCTTCGGCATTGCAGGTGGTCATCTTGTTTTGCTGGGCGGTAGCAGCGAAGCCCTGGGAACACAGCAGCAGGCCCATCATCAACAACGGAATACGCAGCATCTTCATGGAGTTTTCTCCCTGTTACCGTGCCGGGAGGCACGGCCTACCCAGCAGTGTAGCCAAACCTTGTTACATCTTCATCGGCTGCGGATATTCGTCCGCCGGTACTGCTCTGGCGTACAGCCGGCCTGGCGTTGGAACATCGCGATAAACGCCGAGGCGCTGCTGTAGCCCAGGTCAAACGCCACGTGTTGCACGCTGCGCTGGCTGTCGAGGGCTTCGATGGCGGCGAGGTAACGCAGGCGCTGGCGCCATTCGCCAAAGCTCATGCCCAACTCGCGCACGAACTGGCGCGCCAGGGTGCGTTCGCTCACATGCACCTGCTCGGCCCATTGCGCCAGGGGGCGGTTGTCGCCAGGTTCCGCCTGCATGCCTTCGAGCACGCCAAGCAGCCCAGGGTGGCGCGCGTAGGGCAGGAAGCAATCGTGGATCGGCGCCTGCTTGAGCTGGTCGACCAGCACCTGGGCCAGGCGGATATCCGCCTCGCTGCGGGGGATGTTGACGTCTCGCAGGGCGAAGTCACTGAGGATGGCCTTGAGTATCTCGCTGATCGCCAGGGTGCAAGGCTGCTTGGGCAGTTGCTCGCAGAGTTGTGGGGCCAGGCCCACCGAGCGATAGACAATCGCCTGGGCATTGTAGGAGCTGTGTTCGGTATTCGGTGGTATCCACACGGCGTATTGCGGCGGCGACATAAAGCGGTTGCCGGCCACCTCCATCCGCATCACCCCGCTGGCCGAGTAATCCAGCGAGCCCCAGGAATGCCGGTGCGGCGTGCATTCAGTATCGGGGGCGAAATCGGAGTAGCGGAAGTACACCGGGCTCGGCAGCCGGGGGAAATCCGCAAGGCGTACGGTATGTCTGGGCATATTGTCTGGATACAAAGGTCGGTTGTCTGGATCGCAGTATAGGCTTCGATCCAGACAGGGGATAATCCTGCCTCATCAACCCACCTGGTTTCTTTCGATGCAATACGCGTATCCCCTGCTGGCCATTTTTATCTGGGCCGGCAACACCGTGGTCAATAAATTGGCCGTGGGTTCGATCTTCCCGGCTGAAATCGGCTTTTACCGCTGGTTGCTGGCGGCCGTGCTCTTCACGCCGTTCATGCTCAAGCCGGTGCTTGCCCAGTGGCCGATCATCCGCCGCAACCTGGGCAAGATCTTCATCCTCGGTGTGCTGGGCATGGCCGTGTACCAAAGCCTGGCCTATTACGCCGCCACCCTGACCTCGGCCACCAACATGGGCATCATCCTGTCCCTGATGCCGTTGATGGCGCTGACCGCCGCGATCATCAGCCTGGGCCAACGCCTGACCTTCGGCGCACTGACCGGTGCGCTGCTGTCGTTTGCCGGCGTAGTGGTGGTGGTATCGGCCGGCAGCCTGGGGGCGCTGCTGCAACACGGGGTCAACCTGGGCGATGGCATGATGCTGGTGGCGACCCTGGCCTACGCGGTCTACAGCACCTTGCTGAAAAAGTGGCAACTGCGCCTGCCGCCGTTGGTGTTGCTGTACTTGCAGGTGCTGGTGGCGGTGCTGGTGCTGTTTCCGCTGTTCCTGTTCTCAGCCAAAGCCGGCCTGGGCTGGGCGAATATACCGCTGGTGCTGTATGCATGCTTGCTGGCTTCGATGCTCGCGCCGCTGGCATGGATGCATTCGGTGAAGACCCTGGGGCCGAGCCGCACGACGCTGTTTTTCAACCTGCTGCCGTTGATCACCGCGCTGATTGCAGCGCTGGTGTTGAAAGAAGAGCTAGCGCTGTATCACCTGGTGGGCGGTTTGCTGACGCTGGGCGGGGTGATTTTGTCGGAGCGCTGGACCACGCCGGTCGGGCGTCAACGCGCCGCAGCCTGAGCGATCGTTATCGCGGTGCATCTGCTACACCCCGGCCGCCTTGAGCCTCTGCGCATGCTCGACGAACAGCCGGATCGGCTCCGCGCCCTTGCCCACCAGCCCCAGAGACTGGTTGACGATATCGAAATGATCCAACGCATAGTCATCGCCGATCACCACGCCCAGGTGTGAGCTGTAGCGCCCGACCATGCCGTCGCACTGGCCCTTTTCGCGCACGAAGCTGCGGGCGAACAGGCGGCAGCTGCGATTCGTCCCGTCCAGCAGGTTGCGCCCGCGGTCGGTCTTGCCCGGCTGCAAAGTGCCGGACCACGAGTAATAGCGCACGCCATTGACCTCGGCAGCCCCCTGCCCGCCCCACGTTGCTGGCAAGCCCTGGGGGTACGCACGGTTGAACGCGGCCACGCCGACGCTGGTGAGCGAATGGTGCGAGGCGTGCAAGTCAGCCTTGAAGCGCGGCCCGCGATAGCCGGTTTCCAGCACCCCCATCACCCAGGCGACCCAATGGAACAGGGCACTCATGATCCGGCCCCTGACGCTCTCCGCCGGGTAATGGGTGTGGATATGGTCGGCCAGTTCCGAACCATGGTTAGGCCCGGCCACCGAGGTGACCGACGCCACCCACTCCGGCACCCTGGCCGCCGCGTAGCGCGCGGTCAGCGCCCCCTGGCTGTGGCCGATCAGGTTGACCTTATCGGCCCCGGTCTCGCGGCGAATCCGCTCGATGTGCGCCAGCAACTGCTCACCCCGCACCTCGCTGGAATCCAGCGGCGCGACCTGCACCGCAAACACCTGCGCCCCACCCGCCCGCAGCGCCGGGACGATGCCATACCAGTAGGGAAACCACCCCAGGCGCACGAACCCGAGCATGCCGGGCACCAACACCAAGGGGTAACGCGTGGCTAACGACTGCGGCATGGGGCGAACGTCCTTGATCGATACAGGATAGGCGCAGGCTAGCCCAATCCAGCGACGAGCAGATGACACCGCCCAGTAAATCCAATAAAACTTTTTGCGTTGCGCGGCACTCACAACTGGGAGCGATCACGCCAGCAGAGCGTGGCGCAAAACCGGATTAGCACCAGGAGATTGAGATGACTGAAGCAAACCTGACTGACGTTGCGACCCTGCGCAGCCGCGCCCGCCAGAACGTCGAAAACGGCGCCGTGACCGAGGGCTACGACGCCGACCGCGAAGAGATCATTCGCTTGCTCAATGCCTCGCTGGCCACTGAACTGGTCTGCGTGCTGCGCTACAAGCGCCACTACTTCATGGCCAGCGGCGTCAAGGCCCAGATCGCCGCCGAGGAGTTCCTCGAACACGCCACCCAGGAAGCCGAACACGCCGACAAACTCGCCGAGCGCATCGTGCAGTTGGGCGGCGAACCGGAGTTCAACCCGGACCTGCTGTCGAAAAACTCCCACGCGCAGTACGTGGCCGGCAATACGCTGAAGGAAATGGTCTACGAAGACCTGGTCGCCGAGCGGATTGCGGTGGACAGCTACCGCGAGATCATCCAGTACATCGGTGATAAAGACCCGACCACGCGCCGCCTGTTCGAAGAGATCCTGGCTCAGGAAGAAGAGCATGCCGATGACATGGCCGACATCCTGGAAAGCCTGTAACCCCTGTGGCGAGCGGGCTTGTTGTGGCGAGCGGGCTTGCCCCGCGTTGGGCT
>NZ_JBMDIS010000168.1:0-4935 GCF_057808775.1 Pseudomonas sp. FG86
GCGCTCTTATTGGGGCTGCTTCGCAGCCCAACGCGGGGCAAGCCCGCTCGCCACAATAAGCCCGCTCGCCACAGGTTACTGTTTGCGCTGCTCCGGCATCTCCCGCTTGGGCCCGAACATCGCCCAGGCAATCAGCCCCAGCAGCGGCACGAAAATCAGAATGACCAGCCACAGCCCCTTGGTCTCCCAGCCACTGGTACTGCGCAATACGATATTGATCGCCCACAATTCCAACAGCAGCAGAATCACCGCCAACGCGATCCAGATATATTCAATTTGCATGGTTCACCTCCTGAGGTCCATGCATTAGGTCAAGCATCTACCCCGAGGGTTCCATCGGATTTCGTGCAGCCGCTCACGCCCAACGGTTATGGCGCACTGGAGCCCCCCTGACCCAACCTCCGCTCCCTTCTTACTGGAAATGCCAAACGCTCAGGACGACCGGGTGTCCCTGCAGGCGTAAACCCAGTTGGCAATCTTCCAGTGCCTGGCCACCGAGAACTTCAAACACCGGAAAGTCAGGACGGTGTAATGCAACCCGCTGAGGGCCCGACCATGCAAGCTGCACGATAAGCCGACGCCTAAAACATACTCAACTAACTGATTAATAAGAAAATTTACCAATCAGCCATGTTGGTACAGCTGATGCAATATCCCACTGGACGAGGCGCGCATGTCGACGCGCCCGAGCGCTATCCGTGAGGTTTCAACATGAATGCCATTGACCTTCTCAAGGCTGACCATGAACGCGTCAAAGCACTGCTGACTCAACTGAGCGAATCCACCGAGCGTGGCGTCAAGAAGCGCACCGAATTGCTGGCCAAACTGGAGATGGAAATCAGCCTGCACACCAAGCTGGAGGAAGAGATTCTGTACCCGGCCTTCCGTAAAGCCGGTGGCAAGGAACAGGACATCATGTACCACGAAGCCAAGGAAGAGCACCGCACAGTCGATGCCCTGGTATTGCCCGACCTGAAACAGACCGAGCCTTCCACCACTGAGTTTTCCGGCCGCGTCAAAGTGGTCAAGGAGCTGCTGGAGCACCATATCGAAGAAGAGGAAACCGAGATGTTCCCTCAAGCGAAGAAGCTGTTGGGCAAAGCTGTCCTCGAGGAGCTAGGCGCCGAAATGGAAGCCATGAAAGCCGCCTACAAAAAGTCGATGCAGACTAAACCCCTCGCAGCCTGAGCACTGTGGCCCCTGACGGCTCGTCCGCGGCGGCGGGCTCCGGGGTAACGCCCCAATCGCCATGTTCGTACCAGTCATCACCGATCATCTCGGCCGGGTGCATGGTACGGTCGGCACCGTTGCCGCAGGCCAGGTCGGTGGCGGCGCAATAGCGGTCGCACCCCCAGCAGATGCGCTCGGGGTGCTTGGGGTGCAGTGGAAAAGGCTTGGCCATGACGAGGTTCCCTACCGGCGAACGATAGGTCCAACCTACGCCGATCACAGGTGCCTGGCCTTGACCGATATCAAGCCTGGCCAACATGAAATATCATCGAAACTTGACAAGAATCATTATTATTTACCCCTGACCTTCCTAGACTCGGGCTCTCTCCCCTCACCCGTCAGGAAGCCTCCATGCGTATCCCTTCTGCACTGCCCCTCATCCTGCTGTTGTCCACTTCTGCGGCGTTCGCCAAGGAATATCCCATCGGCGAACCGCAACACTGCCCAGGGCTGGAAATCGGCGCGGTGTATCTGCAACCCATCGAGATGGCCCCCGCCGGCATGATGCGCGCCACCGCCGATTCCGACGTGCACCTGGAGGCCGATGTACGCGCCACGGCGGACAATGCCCAAGGCTTCCAGGAAGGCAGTTTCGTGCCCTACCTGAACCTGTCGTTCTCCCTGAAAAAACAAGGCAGCGAGACGCCGATCAACGGCGACTTCCACGCCATGGTCGCCAATGACGGGCCGCACTATGGCGACAACGTCAAGCTGCAAGGCCCTGGCAAATACACCCTCACCTTCAGCGTATTGCCGCCCACCGGCCACCACTCCCTGGGCCGCCACACCGACAAGGAAACCGGCGTCGCGCCCTGGTTCGAACGCTGCGAAGTGCATTACGAATTTGTCTACGCCGGTATCGGCAAAAAAGGCGGCTACTGATGCGCCGCGCCCTGCTGCTGAGCAGCGTGCTGCTGAGCGGCACGGCCCTGGCGGCGCCGTTGCCCACGTATGAACTGAGCCTGCAAGACGGCCATTTCGACCCGCCGCAATTGGTGGTCAAGGCCGATGAGCGCTTCAAGATCGTGCTCAACAACATAGGCCAAGGCCCGGCCGAATTCGAAAGCACGCCGTTGCGGGTGGAGAAGGTGTTGTCCCCTGGCGTGACCACTTTTGTGGTCATCCATCCGCTCAAGCCGGGGGTGTACCCGTTCTTCGACGAATTCAACCCACAGTTGCCCGAAGGCAGCATCCTCGCGCAATAGGAGCCGTTGATGAATCAATCGATGTTTATCGTCTGGCGTGAAAGCGTCGAGGCGTTGTTGGTGATCGGCATTCTCCAGGTGTGGATCAGCCGCCAGGCCGAACACTCACGCCTGGCGCGTTTCCTGTGGGCCGGGGTGTTGCTCGGGCTGCTGTGCTCCACCGGGTTGGCCGGCTTGATGCTGTGGGCCGGCGAAGCCATGAGCGGCCCCCAGGGTGAATGGGCACAAGCGGCGCTGACGCTACTGGCCAGCGGCTTGATGGTGCAGATGGTGTTCTGGATGCATCGCCACGGCGCCACGCTCAAACACAGCTTGGTGCGCGAGGCCGATCAGCGCCTGGCCCGCCAGGGTGGTTGGGGGGTGCTGTTGTTAGCGCTGTTAGCAGTCAGCCGCGAAGGCAGTGAAACCGTGGTGTTTTTGTATGGCGCCGGGGCGCGCCTTAACGGTCCGGCACTGAGCCTGTTCGCCATCGGCGGCCTGTTGGGCCTGGTACTGGCGGGCCTGACGGTGGTGCTGCTGCGGGGCAGTCGACGCTTTATCTCCTGGTCGCTGTTTTTTGCCCTCAGCGAAGCACTGCTGTTGCTATTGGGTGGGGCCTTGCTGGTGGCCGCCGTGGACCGTATCAGCGGACAACTGCTGGGCATGGACCTGCCCGAATGGGTGTATGGCGCCTTCGGTGAAAGCCGCTGGGACAGCAGCGCCCTGCTCAGCGACAGCCACGGTCTGGGGTCGCTGCTGGCCGATTTTGCCGGCTACCGTGCCGCACCGAGCCTGGTCACCGTGCTGGTGCTGCTCGGCTATTGGCTGTGGGTCGGCAACGGCCTGCGTCGCTCGCGGCCAGCGACATGACCTGGCTGCAGCGCCTGGGCGATGGCATGCGGCGCCATGGGCGGTTAATCCGTACCGTGCAATGGCTGGTGGTGCTGGTTTACGCCGTGCTGTTGGTGTTGCCGGCGCTGCTGCCCTTGCCGGGCAGCCAGGCGCGCCTGGTGAACAACCTGACACTGCTCGCGCAATTTATCTTCTGGGGCCTCTGGTGGCCGTTCGTGTTGCTGTCGATGGTGCTGTTCGGGCGCCTGTGGTGCGGGGTGCTTTGCCCAGAAGGTTCGTTGAGCGAATGGGCCAGCCAACACGGGCGCGGCCTGGGCATTCCGCGCTGGGTGCGCTGGGGCGGCTGGCCGACGCTGGGCTTTTGCCTGACGACCCTGTATGGCCAGTTGATCAGTGTGTATGACTACGCCCAGGCCGCCTTGCTGATCCTCGGCGGCTCGACCCTGGCGGCCATGGTCGTCGGCCTGTTGTTCGTGCGCGGTAAACGCGTGTGGTGCCGTTACCTGTGCCCGGTCAGCGGCGTCTTCGCCCTGCTCGCCCGCCTGGCGCCGGTGCATTTCGCGGTGGATGAGCAACGCTGGAAGGCCAACACCGCACCGCGCCTGCCGCTGCCCAACTGCGCGCCGCTGCTGGATATCCGCCGCTTGCAAGGGGCCAGCGAGTGCCATGCCTGTGGCCGTTGCAGCGGACAACGCGGGGCCGTGCAATTGATCGCCCGGTCGTGCAATACGGAGATCCTTCAGGCACCTCGCCAACCCGGCTCGGCATGGGATGCGCGCCTGTTGTTGTTTGGCGTGATCGGCCTGGCAATGGGGGCGTTTCAATGGACGGTCAGCCCATGGTTTATCGCGCTCAAGCAAACCCTGGCGACGTGGCTGGTGAGTCATGACTGGCTGTGGCCCCTGCAAGACACTGCGCCCTGGTGGCTGCTCACTCACTACCCGCAACTCAATGACAGCTTCAGCTGGCTCGATGGCCTGTGCATCGTGCTGTACCTGTGTGGCAGCGCACTGTTGTTCGGTGGTGGCTGCTGGCTGCTGCTGCGCCTGGCTGCCTGGGTGGCGGGGGATCGCGCACTGTTTCGGCCCTTGGCGCTGACACTGACGCCCCTCGGTGGTGCGGGGTTGTTCCTGGGGTTGTCGGCGACCACGGTGAAGTTGCTGCGTTATGAGGGGTTGGGGTTGGGTTGGGTGCAGTCGGCGCGGGCGGTGTTGCTGGTTGGGGCGGTTGGGTGGTGCTTGTGGTTGGGGTGGCGGCAGCTTCGGGGGGTTGGGTGGGGGTTACGTGGGGGGGCTTGGTTTTTTGTGGTGTTGAGTAATGGGTTGGTGGGGGTTGGGTGGTGGTTGCAGTTTTGGGGGTGGGGTTGATTGGGGGGCGGGTCTGGGTCCGTGTACATATCCGTTGCTGCGGTAACGGCGGCTGGCGGGTTGGTGTACATATCCGTTGCTGCGGGAACGGCGGCTAGCGGGTTGGTGTACATATCCGTTGCTGCGGGAACGGCTACTGGCGGTTCCGCCCTTACGGCGGGTCACTTTGGAAAAGAGCCCCAAAGTAACCAAAGGGCTCTTGCCCCACCACTCGGTGCCTCGCCTAGGCTCGGCATGCCCTCACTCCGGCTTGAATCCGTGGGCCGCCGTCATGGGCCATCCCTGGCCCAGGACGGCTAACC
>NZ_JBMDIS010000169.1:0-4912 GCF_057808775.1 Pseudomonas sp. FG86
TTGGCGTTAATTTTTTGACTGTATAAGAACGCCTTGGCGCAAACTTGCCATTTGGCGCCAAAAAACAAAGCGAGCACGTAGCCGAAGGCCGTCCCTGAAAAGGGCCAAATGTTTGGGGGATGGATGTTAGAAGAGGGTGTTAACGATCCTGTTTCAAGAGCGCGCGATAGTGCGACGGCGGGCTCCCGGTCCAACGCTTGAAGGCGCGGGTAAAGTGCGCGGGGTCGCTGTAGCCGACCATATAGGCAATTTCAGTCGCGCTGTATCTGCCGCAGGCAATCAACTGAAGGGCTTCACTGCGACGTGTCTCGTCACGTAAAGCGTCGAAGTCTATGCCGCAATGTTCGAGACGCCGCTGTAGCGTTCGAACAGACAGCCCAATTTTTCTTGAAATGGAGACAAGCTTGGAAAGCTCCTGATCGGCTATCTGCTGGGCGAGCACGTCAGCTGCGTCAGCGGTCGACTTCAAGGCTTGGGTGGTTTTCCAGGCAACATCTCGGAAAGGCTGCAGGGGGATCTCGAGCAACTCACGATCAAATTCGATCATGTTGTGCTCAGCGTTCATTACGAGGTTCGGCCCCAGGTGCTCTTCAAGCGCCTCGTCGCCTCGTTCTCGCGGATTTTTTAAATGTACCCGTATAGCGCCTGGCGCGCCGGACATGAGCGGCACTTTTCTCAGCACCGCCAGGGTACCGAAAATGACCTGCTTCGGATCAGCCCCGTGGTGCCCGGTAAAGTGTTGGATCAGTTTCGTCGTGCGCCCTTCGGTGACGATCTTTACTTCGCTTCCCTGATGCAGCAAATCCGTGTGCACCGCCGCCGCCGCACACGCCTGAGCGAGGTTGGTCGAGCCCAATATCAATTCGCCCCACATGCCGGTTGAGCGCATATCGGTGAGGTGCCCTATCATCGCCCCGCCGAAGGGGTCCTGTGCGATAGCGGCCATTTCATTGGCGATATGAAAGCAGGCCGCTCGCGGTACCCAAGCTTCTGGGTTTTGAAAAACATGCGGGGAAATACCGAACCGTCGAAAGAACTCCAGTGGCGACACCCCCCTCATACTCAGATAGGGGGCGACTTGCCTGAGTGTGCTGAGTCTGATGGCGGGCGCAGCATTCGTCATGGGTGTCCGTTCCTGGTTCTAAAGGCAATGCATTTGAAAACCGTCTTGGCGTGCTGGCATAGCATAGGCAAATTGTTTGCCAAAATCGCGCGATCGACAGCACTGTCACCCTGAGCATCGATTCAGCGGCAAGCTCATCACTTACACACGAAAAAGCCCCAGGTCAAAGAACCTGGGGCTTTTGTAGAGGCGGGGCAAAGACCGCAACGCTCATCCTTCGCTTCAGACCCGAGCGGGTGACACGATGATTTTCACGTTGTGCTCCTTGTTTTTGACCAGTTCCTCGAAGCCCTGGCCCACGATCTGTTCCAACTGAATGCGCCCCGTCACCAGTGGCGTGATGTCCAGCCGACCATCGGCGATAAAAGCGATCACGTCAGCGAATTCACCGTTATAGGCCAGCGCGCCGAGTACCTGTTTTTCCGTCGCCACCAACTCGAAAAAGTTGAACTCACTGGGCTCCTCGAAGATGCCCACCAGTACGCACTTGCCGGCCTTGCGGATCAGGTCGATCGCGAGCTTGGCCGTGTGTTTGTTGCCGATGCATTCGAAACTGACATCCGCGCCGAGCCCGCCCGTCAGGCGTCGTACCTCGGCCAGGGCATCGCATTGATTGGGATCGAGCACATGGGTCGCCCCCACTTCCCGGGCCTTGGCCTTGCGCGCTCCGGACATCTCCAGGGCGATCACCTGAGCCGCACCCGCCGCCTTGGCGCACATGATGGTGCACAGGCCAATGGTGCCCGCGCCGACCACCACCACGTTTTGCCCCAGCAGGCTTCCGGCTTTTTTCACTGCATGCATGCCCACCGCCAGAGGCTCGATCAGTGCGCCGGCTTCAGCCGGAAAGTTCGCCGGCAACTTGTACAGCAGGTTGGCTGGCACGTTGACCAGTTCGGCGAAGGCGCCGTTGTTCATCAGGCCGGTGAAGGCCAGGTTCTCGCAAATGTTGTATAGCCCGTGGGTGCAGTAGTAGCAGGTGCCGCAATGTTGGCATGCATCGGCCGCCACCGGCTCGCCGACGCTGAAGCCCTGCACGCCGGCACCGAGTTCGACGATCTCGCCACAAAACTCGTGACCGAGAATGCACTGGCCTTTTATCCCGGTCAGCGGGTGCGGGGCGTCAACCGGTATGAACACCGGGCCGGCCACGTACTCATGCAAATCCGAGCCGCAAATGCCGCACCATTGCACTCGGATCTGCACCCAACCGGCAGGCGGCGAAACGGGCAGTGGAACGTCTTCGACGCGGATATCGTTACGACCGTGCCAGACAGCGGCACGCATGCTGCGTTGCGAGTTGAGCGAAAGGGTCATAGCGAAGGCTCCTTAATACGGTTGGCACTGGCGCGCCGGACGGTTTGCCAGAGCCAGAGCAAGGCCGGTGCCAGCTCCGCAAGAACGCCCGCACAGCCCTTTTTTAGAGCGGCCCAATGGAAACCACGGAGGGCCGCCATCGCGTTCAAATGAGACGCGCCATGCCAGACAGCACGCGATAGCGACGAGACCGTGAGACGTTGCGTCTCATCGCCAGCCCCGGTACCCAAGGGCGACGCTCGATCGGCCCAAGCCGACGGTATGACGTTTTGTCAGCCCCCCCCGGTCCAAGGCGCGCCCTGCTCCCGCCCGACCATCAGGCGCAGCCAACCTGCGCAACGACGCGTTCACCCATTTGGCGTGTCCTGCAATGTCGCGCGCAGCACTTGTTCAAGCTGGGTAAAGAATGCGTGGATATGCGCCTGTTTCAACGCCTGGGGCCGGGTGACCAGGTAGACCTCCATCGGCGGCAGTTCAATCTCCTGGAATACTTCGCTCAGGCCCTCGGCCAGGATACGCGGCAGCACCGCCACGCCCATGCCGCGCCTCACCGATTCCAGCTGCACGGCAAATGAGTTCACGCGGATCGGCGCATGGTCCAGGCCGGCGGCCTTTGCCGCGCGCATTTGCGGCAGCAGGTCCAGCGGCGGGAGCAAGGCGATACAGGCCGCGGTGGCCGGCGTCATCGCCGGAAAACGTTGCAGGTAACCGGCATCGGCGAAGACGCCATAGGCCAGCGTGCCCAGCGCTCGATAAATCAGCGAGGGCTCCCCCAGGTGCGCTGTGCGCACGGCGATGTCGGCCACGCCACGTACGATCTTGTGAAAGTCGGTGGTGATCTGCAGTTCCACCGAGCAGCCAGGGTGCAACGCGGTAAAACGATTCGCGGCCTCCAGTATGCAGGTCGCAAACCCTTCTCCCGCACTGATCAGCACCGTGCCGCTTAGCGCTGCCTGCGCCCCGCCCCCTTCCACCGTCGTCTGGCGGCGCAGGCCGGCTTCGGCCGCCAATGCCACGTCCACCAGGGATTGCCCCCGCGAGGTCAGCCAGCAGCCCTCGACCCCGCGCTCGACCAATGGCTCACCCAAGGCCGCTTCCAGTTGGCTCAGGCGTCGGGAAACGGTCGACGCAGCGACACCGAGCAACTGGCCTGCCTGCAGAAAGCTGCCCCGCCGCGAGACCGCCAACAGCAGGCGCAGATCATCCCAATTTGCTTGCAGCGCCATATCCGTGTTCTTCCCTGGTCTGCAAATGTGCAAAGCCATTATGCAGCAGTCGCCGTTTTCCGGGCGCGGTCTCAGCGGTATATCTAGCGGCCTTTTAAACCATGGATATGGCCTGTATGAACACGAACCCCAACCGCTTGCGCAGCACCTTTGTGACAGGTGCCACCGGCTTGCTGGGCAACAACCTGGTCAGGGAGCTGGTCGCACGCGGCTATGCGGTCAAGGCGCTGGTGCGCTCGCAGGCCAAGGGCGAACAGCAGTTCAACGACCTGCCGAGCGTGGAACGGGTGGTGGGTGACATGGCTGACGTCGATACGTTTGCGGCGGCCCTGCAAGGCTGCGACACGGTGTTCCATTGCGCGGCGTTCTTTCGCGATAACTACAAGGGCGGCAGCCATTGGCAAGCCCTCGAAAGGATCAACGTAGTCGGCACCCGAGCGCTGCTCCAGCATGCCTATGACGCGGGTGTCAGAAGGTTTGTGCATACCTCTTCGATTGCCGTGCTCGACGGTGCGCCGGATACGCCTATCGATGAGACGTGCCTGCGGGCCGAAGCCGATGCGGACGCCTACTACCGCAGCAAGATCCTCGCTGACCGTGAGGTGCTGGCGTTTCTTCAAACCCATCCGCAGATGCACGCGTGCATGGTGCTGCCCGGCTGGATGTGGGGGCCTGGCGACTGCGGGCCGACGTCCTCGGGACAATTGGTCAAGGACGTCATCAACGGCAAGCTTCCGGGGCTGATCCCCGGCACCTTTTCGTTGGTCGACGCCCGCGACGTGGCCTGGGCACTCATTGCCGCCGCCCAGAACGGGCGACGCGGCGAACGTTATCTCGCGGCTGGCCGCAACTTGACCATGCGCCAATTAATCCCGCTGCTGGGGCGTATCGCGGGCGTCAAGACACCTTCCCGGCAACTGCCACTGCCGGCGCTTTACCTGTTGGCCGCCGTGCAAGAGACCTATGCCTACCTGACCGGCCAGCCCATTTTGCTGAGCATGGCGACCCTGCGGCTATTGATACGAGAAGAGCACCGCACCTGCTTTAACCACCGCAAGAGTGAAGATGAGCTGGGCCTGAGTTTTCGTGCCTTGGAACAGACCCTCACCGACACGGTGGCTTGGTACCAGCAACACGGCAGGGGGTAAAAACCAGGCCAAAAAGCCCAACGCCAGTCAGTTAAAGCTTTTTTGTAGGAGCGAGGGGGACGCCTAGTTCTTGCTCGCGAAAAACGTCAACGATAACG
>NZ_JBMDIS010000017.1:0-109458 GCF_057808775.1 Pseudomonas sp. FG86
CCCCCCCCCCCCCCCCCCCCCCCCCCCCCCCCCCCCCCCCCCCCCTCCCACATTTTTGATCTTCACTGGGCTCGGGTCTGCGTTTGCTGATGCTCCATTACTCCCACCGTAACGATCTGCCACTGAGCTTGATTGATACCCCCCTGAATCACTCCTAAGGTACAGCCCACGACAGCAAACCCGTGGAGCGACCATGACAACAATAATTAACCCCGACTCGCGCTGGACGCGGCGGCGCGACGAGAAGCAGCGGCGGCTCGGGCTGGTCAAAAAATACGCAGACGGCGCGGTGCTGCCCAGCGACAAGATTGTCGAAGCCCTTGAAGCCCTGATCCTCCCCGGCGACCGCGTGGTGCTGGAAGGCAACAACCAAAAGCAGGCCGACTTCCTCTCGCGCTCGCTGGCCAAGGCCGACCCGGCCAGGCTTCACGATTTGCACATGATCATGCCCAGCGTCGGGCGGTCCGAGCACCTGGACCTGTTTGAAAAGGGCATCGCACGCAAGCTGGACTTTTCCTTCGCCGGCACCCAATCCCTGCGCATCAGCCAACTGCTCGAAGACGGCCTGCTGGAAATCGGCGCGATCCACACCTACATCGAACTCTATGCCCGGCTGGTGGTGGACCTGATCCCCAACGTGGTGCTCTCGGCGGGTTTCATGGCCGACCGCGCCGGCAATATCTACACCGGCGCCAGCACCGAAGACACCCCCGCGCTGATCGAACCCGCTGCGTTCAGCGATGGCATCGTGATCGTGCAGGTCAACCAGTTGGTGGATGACGTCACCGATTTGCCCCGTGTCGACATCCCCGCCAGTTGGGTGGACTTTGTGGTGGTGGCCGACAAGCCGTTCTACATCGAGCCGCTGTTCACCCGCGATCCGCGCCATATCAAGCCGGTGCATGTGCTGATGGCGATGATGGCGATCCGTGGCATCTACGAAAAACACAATGTGCAGTCGCTCAACCACGGCATTGGCTTCAACACCGCCGCCATTGAATTGATCTTGCCCACCTACGGCGAATCCCTCGGCCTGAAGGGCAAGATCTGCCGCAACTGGACCCTTAACCCGCACCCCACGCTGATTCCGGCCATCGAAAGCGGTTGGGTGCAAAGCGTGCATTGTTTCGGCACCGAGCTGGGCATGGAGAACTACATTGCCGCCCGCCCGGATGTGTTTTTCACCGGTCGTGACGGCTCGATGCGTTCCAACCGTATGTTCTGCCAACTGGCTGGCCAATACGCGGTGGACCTGTTTATCGGTGCCACCCTGCAAGTTGATGGCGATGGCCACTCTTCAACGGTGACCCGTGGCCGCCTCGCCGGTTTCGGTGGTGCGCCGAACATGGGGCACGACCCGCGCGGTCGCCGCCATGGCACGCCGGCGTGGTTGGATATGCGTCACGATGATGCGCCCGACGCCCTGCTGGAACGCGGCAAAAAACTCGTGGTGCAGATGGTTGAAACCTTCCAGGAAGGCGGCAAACCCACCTTCGTCAACACGCTCGACGCCGTGGAAGTGGCGCGTAAAAGCGGCATGCCCCTGGCGCCGATCATGATCTATGGCGACGACGTGACTCACTTGCTCACCGAAGAAGGCATTGCCTACCTGTACAAGGCGCGCTCCCTCGAAGAGCGCCAGGCTATGATCGCCGCCGTCGCCGGGGTGACCGCCATCGGCATGCGCCACAACCCCAAGGACACCGCGCGCATGCGCCGCGAGGGGCTGATCGCCTTGCCCGAGGACTTGGGGATTCGCCGCACTGACGCCACCCGTGAGCTGTTGGCCGCCAAGAGCGTCGCCGACCTGGTGGAGTGGTCCGGTGGCTTGTACAACCCGCCCGCCAAATTCAGGAGCTGGTAAATGCGCGCCCTCAAACTGCATGAACTGAGCCTCGCCGAACGCCTGGCGGATATGGCCGTGGATGCGCTGATCGATGAAGCCGACCTGTCGCCCAAACCTGCTTTGGTGGACCGTCGTGGTAACGGCGCCCATAGCGATTTGCACCTGGGGCTGATGCACGCCTCGGCGCTGTCGCTGTGGCCGATGTTCAAGGAGATGGCTGATGCCGCGCTCGACATCGGTGAAGTCGGCTTACCCCTGCGCGAAGCCCTCGGCCGACTGGGCCGCGAAGGTGAGCAGGCGATGCTCGCCACCACCAACGGCGTGAACACCCATCGCGGTGCGATCTGGGCCCTCGGCCTGCTGACCGCCGCAGCGGCACTGGAACCGCAGTCCGCCCATGCCAGCGCCGTGACCTTGAAAGCCGCCAAACTGGCCCTGCTCAATGACCGCTACGCGCCCCAGCCAATGAGCCATGGCGCACACGTCGCCCAGCGCTACGGCGCACGCGGCGCCCGTGAAGAAGCGCAACTGGGCTTCCCCTCGGTGCTGCAACGCGGCCTGCCGCAACTGCACAAAAGCCGCCGGCAAAATGCCGTTGAACAGAACGCACGCCTGGATGCCTTGCTCGCGATCATGACCGAGCTGGCCGACACCTGCGTGCTCTACCGTGCCGGCCTGGAAGGCCAACACGCCATGCAACGCGGGGCCCAAGCCGTGCTGGAGGCGGGCGGCAGTGCAACCCTCGCCGGCCGCCGCCAACTGCATGAACTCGACCAACAATTGCTGGCCCTGAATGCCTCCCCCGGCGGTGCCGCCGACCTGTTGGCTGCCTGCCTGTTTATCGACCGCCTCGATGGAGCGTTGTGATGGAAACCTTATCCTTTGAATTCCCCGCCGGGCAGCCACCCAAAGGCCGTGCGCTGGTGGGGTGTGTCGGCTCGGGCGACCTGGAAGTGCTGCTGGAACCGGGCACGGCCGGCACCCTGACCATCCAGGTGCAAACCTCGGTGAATGGCGCCGAACAACGCTGGCAACACCTGTTCGAGCGGATCTTCCAGGAACAAACCCCGCCGGCCCTGAAGATTGATATCCACGATTTCGGCGCGACTCCCGGCGTGGTGCGTTTGCGCCTGGAACAGGGTTTCGAGGAGATCGGCCATGACTGACTTGCTCAGCAAACACAGCTTCGTTGAACTGGGGGCGCGGCAGCGGGCCAAGGCCTTGCTGGACAGCGGCACTTACCGAGAATTGATCGACCCATTCCAGCGCGTCATGTCGCCCTGGCTCAGTCGCCAGGGCGTGGTGCCCCAGGCCGATGACGGCGTGGTGATCGCCAAGGGCAGCATTGAAGGTGTGCCCGTGGTGATCGCCGCGATCGAAGGCAATTTCCAGGGGGGCAGCCTGGGGGAAGTGGGCGGCGCGAAAATCGCTGGCGCCCTCGAACTGGCCGCCGAAGACAACCGCAACGGGGTTCCGACCCGTGCCGTGCTGCTGCTGGAAACCGGTGGCGTGCGCTTGCAGGAGGCCAACCTGGGCTTGGCAGCGATTGCCGACATTCATGCGGCCATTGTCGATCTGCGCCAGTACCAACCAGTGATCGGTGTGGTGGCGGGCAGTGTCGGTTGCTTCGGTGGCATGTCCATCGCGGCCGGGTTGTGCAGTTACCTGGTCGTCACCCGCGAAGCCCGTCTTGGCCTGAATGGCCCGCAAGTGATCGAGCAGGAAGCCGGTCTTGATGAGTACGACTCCCGCGACCGGCCTTTCATCTGGAGCCTCACCGGTGGCGAGCAACGCTTCAACAGCGGGTTGGTCGACCGTTATGTGGCAGATGATGTGGCGCAACTTCAAGAGACGGTCAGCGCGCTGTTGCAACAAGGTTTGCCTGCGCAGCAGCGCAGCCGCCAGGCCGATTATTACCTCGCGCGCCTGGCCGAATTGGACGCTGCACCGCAAATCGACCCGGCGACGGTTCGCGCTCTGTATCAGGGAGAACGCTCATGAGAGGCTTGCAGTGGTTTAACGCATTGAGCGCCGGTGCCACGCCTGTGGCCGATTTGCCCGGCTCGTTGAAAGTTGCCGACGGCGTATTGGGGGAACATGCGGTGCGCTTTATCGCCGTGGTCCCCGACGCGCAAAACCGCTTCCCCCGTGCACGCAACGGCGAAGTCGGCCTGCTGGAAGGCTGGGGGTTGGCCAAGGCCGTGGATGAAGCCATCGCCCGTGGCGACAAGCGTCCCATCATCGCCATCGTCGATGTCCCGAGCCAAGCCTATGGCCGTCGCGAAGAAGCCCTCGGCATCCACCAGGCCCTGGCCGCCGCCGCCGACAGTTACGCCCGTGCCCGCCTGGCCGGGCACCCGGTGATTGCGCTGCTGGTGGGCAAGGCCATGTCCGGTGCCTTCCTCGCCCACGGTTACCAGGCCAACCGCCTGATTGCCCTGCGCGACCCCGGCGTGATGGTGCATGCCATGGGTAAGGCATCGGCGGCGCGGGTGACCCTGCGCAGTGTCGAAGAGCTTGAAGCCCTGGCTGCCAGCGTGCCGCCCATGGCCTATGACATCGACAGTTTTGCCAGCCTCGGCCTGCTGTGGGAAACCTTGTCGGTCAGCCAGATTGAACAGCCGACGCAGGACGATGTGACGCGAGTCAGCGATTGCCTGGTCAGTGCGATCCACGATATCGATAGCCGTGATTTGAGTGGGCGCCTCGGTGCTACTAATCGCGCGGCCTCCAGCCATGTACGCCAGTTGCTGCGGGAACAATGGTGAACGCTCACGATTTGCTCTGGGGCATGACCCCGGCGCATCTGCCCAGCGACGCGCCGGGCTGGGCGCTGGAGGCCATCGGCGCCGGTCACCCGGTGGTGGTGCGTCGCGCCATGGCCGAGCCGGGCCAGGTGGCGGTCGGTGTGCGCGGGCGTCTGCGTGAGCAGCGTTTTGCGACGGCAATGCCCCTGGCCGCCGTGCAGCGCAGTGTGGCGCCGGAAGCCCTGCGCGACGCGATCTCGCCCCGGGATTTGCCGGCGTTGCGCGCACTCGATCAACTGCGGCCGGTGTTGGCGCAGCAGACCTGGGGCGTCACGGGCAGCGCGGGTTTCGAGTTGGCCACGGGCATTGAGGCACTGCATGCAATGAGCGATCTGGATTTGCTCCTGCGCACGCCCGCGCCGCTTGACCGGCGGGATGCACAAGACCTGCTGGCGATCCTGGACACCGCGGCCTGCGCCGTGGACCTGCAATTGCAAACCCCGTTCGGTGCCGTCGCCTTGCGCGAATGGGCCGGCGGCTCGCGGCGGGTGCTGTTGAAAACCGCGCGTGGCGCACACCTTGTGCTCGATCCCTGGCAGGCCGTGGCATGAGCAGCCTGCTGGTGTTTCCGGGGCAGGGGGCGCAGCGTCCGGGCATGCTCACGCGGTTGCCCGTCTCGGTACTGGATGAAGCCAGCGATGCCCTTGGTGAAGACGTGCGCCAGCTCGATTCGGCGCAAGCCTTGGCCAGTACCCGCGCGGTGCAGCTGTGTCTGTTGATCGCGGGTGTGGCCCATGCGCGCTTGCTGGAGCGCACACCGGATTACGTGGCGGGCTTGTCCATCGGGGCGTATCCGGCGGCGGTCATTGCCGGTGCCCTGGACTTTGCGGACGCTGTCAGGCTGGTCAGCCTGCGGGGTGAACTGATGCAGCACGCTTATCCACAAGGCTACGGCATGACCGCGCTGGTCGGCCCTGAGTTATCCACTGTCGAAGCCCTGCTGGCCGATATCCACAGCCCGCAGACCCCGGTATACCTGGCCAATATCAACGCCGATAACCAGACCGTCATTGCCGGTAGCGACGAGGCGATGAAGCTGGTCGCGGCACGCATCAAAGGCAACGGCATCGCCAAGCGCCTGGCCGTGAGCGTGCCGTCCCATTGCGCGCTGCTGGAACAACCTGCCCGGGCACTGGCCCAGGCGTTTGTCACGCTTAAAGCGCCGCGCATCACTTACCTGAGCAGTACCCGGGCGCGTCCCATTCACAACCCCGAGCATTTGCGCGACGACCTGGCCTTCAACATGTGCCGCATCGTCGACTGGCGCGGCACCGTGCAAAGCGCCTATGAGCGCGGCGTGCGCCTGCAAATCGAACTGCCCCCAGGCAGCGTACTCACCGGCCTGTCACGCCGAGTATTTGAACAAGGCACGGTGATCGCCTGCGAAGGCGCACGCCTGGACACCTTGCAGGCCCTGTTGGAAGAGGAGGGGCGCCGCCACCGATAAAGCACCACCCAAGGCTTTCGAAGCACAACAACAACAATTTCGATCGAGCACTTTGAGGACAACAACAATGATTATTTACGGTGTGGCATTGCTGGCGATCTGCACGCTGGCGGGCGTGATCATGGGGGACATGCTCGGCGTACTGCTCGGCGTGAAATCCAATGTGGGCGGGGTAGGGATCGCGATGATCCTGTTGATCTGCGCACGCCTGTGGATGCAAAAGCGTGGCGGCATGACCAAGGACTGCGAAATGGGCGTCGGCTTCTGGGGCGCGATGTACATCCCTGTGGTGGTTGCGATGGCGGCGCAGCAAAACGTGGTCACCGCCCTGCACGGTGGCCCGGTCGCGGTGCTTGCGGCCATTGGTTCGGTGGTGGTGTGTGGGTGCACCATCGCCCTGATCAGCCGCACTCATAAGGGTGAACCGTTACCCGCTGAAGAGCCGCTGATCGCGCCAGTGGGAGGTCGCTGATATGTGGGATCTCATTGAAAAAGGTTTGGAACATAACGGCCTGATCACCGCGTTTGCCTTCGTCGGCGTGGTCATGTGGATTTCCGTGGTGCTGTCCAAGCGCCTGACGTTCGGGCGCATCCATGGCTCGGCGATTGCGATCGTGATCGGCCTGGTGCTGGCCTGGGTCGGCGGCACCCTGACTGGCGGGCAAAAAGGCCTGGCGGATCTGTCGCTGTTCTCCGGCATCGGCCTGATGGGCGGGGCGATGCTGCGCGACTTCGCGATTGTCGCCACGGCGTTTGAAGTGCAAGCCACCGAAGCGCGCAAAGCCGGGATGATTGGCGTGATCGCGCTGCTGCTCGGCACGATCCTGCCGTTTATCGTCGGTGCGAGCATGGCCTGGGCCTTTGGTTATCGGGATGCGATCAGCATGACCACCATCGGCGCGGGCGCCGTGACCTACATCGTTGGCCCGGTGACCGGTGCGGCGATTGGTGCGACCTCGGATGTGATGGCGCTGTCGATTGCCACCGGCCTGATCAAGGCGATCCTGGTGATGGTCGGCACGCCGGTAGCGGCGCGTTGGATGGGGTTGGATAACCCGCGGTCGGCGATGGTGTTTGGTGGCTTGGCCGGGACCGTGAGTGGCGTGACGGCGGGGCTGGCGGCGACGGATCGTCGGTTGGTGCCGTATGGTGCGTTGACGGCGACGTTCCACACCGGGCTTGGGTGTTTGCTTGGGCCTTCGTTGCTGTACTTCATTGTTCGCGGGTTGGTTGGCTAGCTTTGGAAGTTGTGTTGTCTGGTTTGGCCTCATCGGGGGCAAGCCCCCTCCCACATGTTGAATTGCGAACACATTCAAGTGTGGGAGGGGGCTTGCCCCCGATGGCTATCTCAAGCCTGCCGATTGGCATACATCCGACACTCCGCCAACAACGCCAGCAAGTTCGGGTCGCGCTCCTTGGCCTTCAGGAACACCACCCCGATATGCTGCTGCAGCCGGTACCGCGCCTGCAGCGGTATCAGCTTCACGCGGTTCTCGTAGACTGCCGCAATCCGCCCCGGCAGCAACGCATAGCCCACCCCTGAACTGACCATGCTCAGCAAGGTGAAGATGTCGTTGACCTGCATCGCCACCTTGGGCTCGAACCCCGCCTGCTTGAACACACGGTTGCCATCCTGGTGGGTGGCGAAGCCTTGGGTGAGGGTGATGAAGGTGGCGTCGCGCACGTCGGCCAGGTCGATTTCCTGGTCGCGATCGAAGGGCGAGTCAGCCGGGGTGGCGAGGAAGATGTCGTCGGAGAACAGCGCGATCTGCTCGCAGTCGGGGTCGTTGGCGTGTTCGTCGAGGGAGATGAGGATCGCGTCCACTTCCATGTTCTTGAGCTTGTAGAGCAGGTCGAAGTTGGAGCCCAGGATCAAGTCGATATTGAGTTCGCTGCGCCTGATTTTCAGGCCCATGATCAGTTGCGGCACGGTCTTGACCGTCAACGAATACAGCGAGCCGAGCTTGAAGCGCTCGGCGGAGAAACCGGCGGCTTCGCGGGTCAGGCGCACGCTGTCGACCACATCGGCGACCAGTTTCTGCGCACGTTCTTCCAGCACGTAGGCGCTTTCCAACGGTGTGAGGTTGCGGCCTTCGTGCTTGAACAGCGGGCAACGCAGGGCATTTTCCAAAGAGTGGATGGCGCGGTGCACGCTGACGTTGCTGGTTTGCAGTTCGGCGGCGGCGCGGGCCAGGTTGCCGGTGCGCATGAACGCCAGGAAGACTTCCAGCTTCTTGAGGGTGAATTCTTCGTCGATCAGCATGGCCATGACTCTTGTTCGAATGCGCTCGATTGTGCCCGCAAAACCGCCCGGCGTCGCCGGAACGTCACAAGGCCCTTGCACTCTTATGTCCAAGGCGGGAGGCTTGCCAGCCTGCGGTTAACGGTTACAGGAGGTCAGTGTCAGATGTACCACGGGGAACGATTCAACGCCTGGAGCCATTTGCTCGGTGCCGTCGCGGCGTGTATTGGCGCTGTGTGGATGTTGGTGGTGGCGAGCCTGGACGGCAGCCCCTGGAAGATTGTCAGCGTCGCGATCTATGGCTTTACGCTGATGGTGCTGTACAGCGCATCCACCGTGTACCACAGCGTGCAGGGGCGGCGAAAAGCGATCATGCAGAAGGTCGATCACTTTTCGATCTACCTGTTGATCGCCGGCAGCTACACGCCGTTTTGCCTGGTGACCTTAAGAGGGCCGTGGGGCTGGACGCTGTTCGGCATCGTGTGGGGGCTGGCGGTGATCGGCATTTTGCAGGAAATCAAGCCACGTTCCGAGGCCCGCATCCTGTCGATCGTGATCTATGCGGTGATGGGCTGGATCGTGCTGGTGGCGGTCAAGCCGCTGCTCGCCGCGCTGGGCACGGCGGGGTTTATCTGGCTGGCGTCGGGCGGGGTGCTGTACACCGTCGGCATTATCTTTTTTGCCCTGGAGGAACGCCTGCGGCATTCCCATGGGATCTGGCATTTGTTTGTGATCGGCGGCAGCCTGCTGCACTTTGTGGCGATCATGCGGTACGTGCTCTAACAGCGGGAGGGGGCTTGCTCCCACACGAGGTTCGCGGTGCGCTTACAAGCGTTCCAGTAGTTCCCGGGCGCGGTTGCCGAAGATATCCAGCAGCTTGGCCAACATATGCGGCGGCGGTTCATCGGCACGGGTCAGGGCGTACAGGGTGATCGGCAGCGGCGGTGTGAGTATGCGGATGCAGGTGGTGGCCGTTGAGGCGCCCAACGCCGTGAACGGATCGATCACGGTCAGGCCGGCGCCCGATTCGACCATGGCGCGGGCCAGGGAATAGGTTTGCACCGAGATGGTCACGCGCGGTGGCGGCTCGACGTTTTCCAGGTAGCTGTCGAGTTTGGCCGCCAACGGGTCGGCGCTGGACAGACCAATCAGCGGTGCCCCCGCCAGGTCAGCCAGTGGCAAGGGGGTGCGCATTTGGGCGTCGGGCCAATAGCCCTTTGAGGCCAATGCCACCAGCACACCGTTGGCCAGCACTTGTGTGGTCAACCCTGGATGCCCGGAGAAATTGAGGGTCAGCGCCAGGTCGATCTCGCGCATCAACAGTTTCTGCACCAGCTCGCGACTATGGTCGCTGGACAGCTCGCAGGCGATGTCCGGGTATTCGCGTTTCCATTCCAGAATCGCCGGAGGCAGCAGCGACAGCGCCAACGCCGGAATAGCCCCGATCCGCACGCTTTGCTCAGGTGCACGGCGCAAACTCTTGGCCAGGCGTCG
Organism: Pseudomonas sp. FG86; assembly: GCF_057808775.1. Taxonomy (NCBI): domain Bacteria; kingdom Pseudomonadati; phylum Pseudomonadota; class Gammaproteobacteria; order Pseudomonadales; family Pseudomonadaceae; genus Pseudomonas; species Pseudomonas sp. FG86. The sequence continues at coordinate 9,837 of NZ_JBMDIS010000017.1, forward strand.
CACGCCTTGCAGGCTCTCGGTGACTTTCTCGACTTCGCGTTCCAGCGCCAGGGCTTCAGGTGTTGGCTGCAATTTACCGCGCACCCGCAGAAACAGCGGGAAGCCCAACTGTAATTCGGCGTGTTGCAATACTTTGGTCACCGCCGGTTGCGAGACGTGCAGCAACTGCGCAGCAGCGCTGACGGAGCCGGTCTGGCGGATGGCCTGGAAGATTTCGATATGACGCAAGCGCATGGCAGGTCCATAACCTTTGTTTATAGGTGACCCATCTTTATTCATTGTCGGTGGCCTGTCACCTGCCCCTAGGCTGGGCCTCTCTTAATCAACGGTCGGGGGCTGGCATGGCCAAGCAGGTTTGCATCATCGGCGGCGGGGTCATCGGCTTGGCGAGCGCCTATGCGCTGGTGCGCGCCGGCCATGAGGTGACAGTGATCGACGCACGCGACGCCTTGGGTCGCGAGACGAGTTTCGCCAATGGCGGGCAATTGTCCTACCGCTATGTTGCGCCGCTGGCGGATGCCGGGGTGCCGCTGCAAGCGATTGGCTGGCTGCTGCGGGGGGATTCGCCGTTGAAGCTGCGCCCGCGCCTGGACCCCCAGCAATGGCGCTGGATGGCGGCGTTCCTGCGTGCTTGCCGTGGCTCGGTGAACAAGCGCAATGCGGCCCACCTGCTGCGCCTGGCTTCCCTGAGCCAGGACACCTTGCAGCAATGGCGCGAGGATGACCGCCTGGAGGGCTTCAACTGGCGTCGCAACGGCAAGCTGGTGACGTTTCGTCATGCCGGCAGTTTCGAGCATGCGCGCGGCAAGGTCGCCGATATCCTGCAACAGCAGGTGCTGTCGGCCGCGGATTGCGCGCGCGTGGAACCGGCGCTGGCTGAGAGCGATTTTGTCGGCGGTATCTACACACCAAATGAGGAAGTGGCCGATTGTCATGCCTTCTGCCAGCGCCTGGCGGCGCGGCTTGATGCGTCGGGGCGTTGCCGCTTTTTGTTGGGCCGCAAGGTCACCGCGATTCGCCATGCAGGCGGCGTGGTGCAGGCCATCGAGGTGGGCGATGAGGTGATGCCGGTGGAGCACCTGGTGCTGGCCGCCGGGCATCGCAGCGCTGAACTGGGCTTGCCAGGGTTGTCGCTGCCCCTTTATCCGCTGAAGGGCTACAGCCTTAGCGTGCCGATTGGCGCGCAGCACCAGGCGCCGAAGGTGAGCATCACTGACTACGACCGCAAGATGGTCTACGCGCGTATTGGCGAGCAACTGCGGGTGGCGGCCATGGTGGATATCGTCGGTTTCGACGCCGGCCTTGAGCCCAAGCGCCTGGCGCTGATGAAGCGCCAGGCGCTCGAGACATTTCCTATGGCCGGCGACTATGCCCAGGCGATTGAATGGGCCGGCATGCGCCCGGCCACGCCAACCGGTGTGCCGCTGATTGGCGCCAGTGCCTACCGCAACCTGTGGCTGAACCTGGGCCACGGCGCCCTCGGCTTTACCCTGGCATGCGGCAGCGGCCAATTGCTGGCCGAGTTGATCGACCAACACCTTCCTTCCATTGATATGCAGGGCCTGGCGCCCCGCGCCGCTTGAGGATGCACCGATGACCATCAACCGAATCAGCAGCAATGAGCGTCTCTCGGGTGCCGTGACCTACAAGGACCTGGTATTCCTCTCGGGCCAGGTGCCGGGAGACGCCCAGGATGTGGCGGGCCAGACCCGCGAGGTGCTGGCCAAGATCGATGCGCTGCTGGCTGAAGCAGGCAGCGACAAGGATCATCTGCTCAACGCGACTATCTACCTGAAGGATATCGCGCAAGGGTTTGCGCCGATGAACACGGAGTGGTCCGCGTGGCTTTCGCCAGGCATGGCGCCTACCCGGACCACCCTGCAAGCGGAACTGGCACGCCCTGACGTGCTGGTGGAAATCAGCGTGATTGCAGTACGTCAGTAACTCAAAGACCAACGGAGCATAACAATGAGAACAATCCTGTTGACCGGCTGCACCCTGGGGCTTTTGTTCGGCGTACAGGTTCAGGCGAACGAACCGGCGCTGGGCGGCACGCTGAGCAAGATCGCCAGTGCCAAGTCCATCACCCTGGGGTACCGCGACGCCTCGGTGCCGTTTTCCTATGTGGGTGACCACAGCGGCAAACCCATGGGCTATTCGGTGGACCTGGCGAGCAAGATCGTTGAGCGCGTGCAGCAGAAAACCGGGGTTGCCGACCTCAACGTGAAGTACAACCTGGTGACCTCCCAGACCCGTATCCCGCTGGTACAGAACGGCACCGTCGACCTGGAATGCGGCTCCACCGGGGTGACCGCCGAGCGGCAGAAGCAGGTGGCGTTTTCCTATGGGTTTATCTACGTGAAGGGCCAATTGCTGACCGCCAAGGACAGCGGCATCAACGGTTTTGACGACCTCAAGGGCAAGAACGTGGTCACCACCGCCGGCACCACCAATGAGCGCTTTCTCAAGAGCTACAACGCCGAGCACAAGAGCAATATGTTCGTGATCAGCGCCAAGGACCATGGCGAGGCGTTCAAGATGCTCGAGACCGGCCGCGCGGTGGCGTTCTATATGGATGACGCATTGCTTTATGGCGAACGGGCCAAGGCCAAGGACCCGCACAATTGGGTGGTGGTAGGCAAAGAGCAATCGCGGGAAATCTACAGCTGCATGGTGCGTAAGGATGATCCGCAGTTTCTCGCGGTGGTCAACGAAACGCTGGGGGACTTGTACCGCTCGGGGGAGATCAATGGGATTTACCAGCGCTGGTTTGAACAGCCGATTCCGCCCAAGGGCTTGAACCTGGAATTCCCGATGACCAGTGAGCTGAAGGCGATCATTGCCAAGCCGGTCAGCGATCCGGTGGAGTGATCACCGCGTCCAAATGTGGGAGGGGGCTTGCCCCCTCCCACATTTTTGATTGGGTTTGCAGTGGGGGGTTAGAAGTCGCCCCACAACTGCTGGGCGACCGCCAATGCGACTACCGGCGCGGTCTCGGTGCGCAACACGCGTGGGCCGAGGCGGGCAGCATGGAAGCCGGCGCCTTGGGCAGTGTCGACTTCGTTGTCGGTCAGCCCACCCTCCGGCCCGATCAAAAACGCCAGGCTCCCAGGCTTGGCATGGCTGATCATCGGCTCGGCCACCGGGTGCAGCACCAGCTTCAGGTCCGCCTCGACCTGTTTCAACCAGTCCGCCAGCAACAACGGTGGATGAATCACCGGCACCGTCGAACGCCCGCATTGCTCACAGGCGCTGATCGCCACCTGGCGCCAGTGCAGCAGGCGTTTGTCGGCGCGTTCGTCCTTGAGGCGCACTTCGCAACGCTCGCTGAAAATCGGCGTGATGGCGTTGACCCCCAGTTCGGTGGCTTTCTGGATCGCCCAATCCATTCGTTCGCCTCGGGATAAACCCTGACCGAGGTGGATATGCAGCGTCGATTCGCTCTGCCCGGCAAAGCTTTCGGTCAGTTGCACGGTGACGCGTTTTTTCCCGACCTCCAGCAGCGTGCCACGAAACTCCTGGCCGGAGCCGTCGAACAATTGCACGGCGTCACCTTCGCCCATGCGCAGCACGCGGCTGATGTAGTGCGCCTGGGCTTCCGGCAGTTCATGGTCGCCGAGGCTCAGCGGGGTGTCGGTGAAAAAACGGGACAGTCTCATTTCTGTTCTCTGGAAAAGTGTTCTGTAGGCGCGAGCTGGCTTGCTCCCGTTCGACTGCGCAGCAGTCGCCGGCTGTTGGGGCGCTTCGCACCCCAGGGGGAGCAAGCGCCCTCGCCACAGGAAGCCGGCTCCTGCAGGGGCGCGGGATGATCAGCCCGGATCACGAAAACCTGGGTGGAAGTCCTTCGGCACCGCCACACTGACCTGGCTGTTGGTCGCGATATCGATGCCCTCGCTGGCGACTTCTGCCAGAAAGTCGATCTGCTCCGGCGTGATCACATAGGGCGGCAGGAAATACACCACGCTGCCCAGCGGCCGTAACAGCGCGCCACGTTCCAGAGCATGTTCGAACACCTTGAGGCCACGGCGTTCCTGCCACGGGTAGGCGGTCTTGGTGGCTTTGTCCTGGACCATCTCGATGGCCAGTACCATACCGGTCTGGCGCACTTCGGATACGTGCGGGTGGTCGACCAGGTGCGCGGTGGCGGTGGCCATGCGCTGGGCCAATGCCTTGTTGTTCTCGATGACGTTGTCTTCTTCGAAAATATCCAACGTCGCCAATGCTGCCGCGCACGCCAGCGGGTTGCCGGTGTAGCTGTGGGAATGCAGGAAGGCGCGCAGGGTCGGGTAGTCGTCGTAGAAGGCCGCGTAGACGTCTTCGGTGGTCACCACCGCCGCCAGCGGCAGGTAGCCACCCGTGAGGGCCTTGGACAGGCACAGGAAGTCCGGGCGGATGCCGGCCTGCTCACAGGCAAACATGCTGCCGGTGCGACCGAAGCCCACGGCGATTTCGTCGTGGATCAGGTGCACGCCATAGCGGTCGCAGGCTTCGCGCAGCAGCTTGAGGTACACCGGGTGGTACATGCGCATGCCACCCGCGCCCTGGATCAGCGGCTCGACGATCACGGCGGCGACGGTGTCATGGTTGTCCGCCAGGGTCTGCTCCATGGCCAGGAACATGGTGCGCGAGTGCTCTTCCCAGCTCATGCCGGCGGGGCGCAGGTAGCAATCCGGGCTGGGCACCTTGATCGTGTCCAGCAGCAGCGCCTTGTAGGTCTCGGTAAACAGCGGCACGTCGCCCACCGACATCGCGGCGATGGTTTCGCCGTGATAGCTGTTGGTCAGGGTCACGAAGCGCTTTTTATTCGGCAGGCCGCGATTGAGCCAATAGTGAAAGCTCATCTTCAGGGCGACTTCGATACACGACGAACCGTTGTCGGCATAGAAGCAGCGGGTCAGGCCTTCGGGCGTCATCGCGACCAGGCGTTCGGACAGTTCGATCACCGGCTGGTGGCTGAAGCCGGCGAGGATCACGTGTTCCAACTGGTCGACCTGGTCCTTGATGCGCTGGTTGATGCGCGGGTTGGCGTGACCGAAGACGTTGACCCACCAGGAGCTGACGGCGTCGAGATAGCGCTTGCCTTCGAAGTCTTCCAGCCACACGCCTTCACCGCGCTTGATCGGGATCAGCGGCAGCTGCTGGTGGTCTTTCATCTGGGTGCAGGGATGCCACAGCACCGCGAGGTCGCGTTGCATCCACTGGTTGTTCAAGCCCATCGGGTTATCTCCTCGAAGCGGTCCTGCAACTGGCGCAGGTGAAACAATCGCGCAAGCCTATGCAATGGGCGGCTTTGTCACAACCTGTTATGTATGAATTGGCAGTAAACGCAGGACGGTCTGTCACGTTTCTTCTGGATAGTCCTTAATCCTTGGTTAATTTACTCTTCATACCCTCAAGATCGTATTTCTCGATATTTCAAAGCAAAATTTTCCGCTTTAATTCGATAGGTAAATCGCTAGTCTTGGGCACAGTTCTTACGGGATTAAGTACATGCAGCTACGTAACTCTCCGGCCCGATACGGCTGGGTCAGTATGATTTTGCACTGGGGCGTGGCCCTGGTGGTGTTTGGCCTGTTCGCCCTGGGCTTGTGGATGGTCGGGCTCGACTACTACAGCGCCTGGCGCAAAGACGCGCCGGACCTGCACAAGAGTATTGGCATCACACTGTTCGCCATCATGCTGGTACGTATCGTCTGGCGTTTGATCAGCCCGCCGCCGCCACCGTTGGCCAGCTACAGCCGCTTGACTCGTATCGGCGCCGCGTTTGGCCACGCGTTCCTGTATATCGGCCTGTTTGCCGTGATGATTGCCGGTTACCTGATTTCCACCGCAGACGGTGTCGGTATCCCGGTGTTTGGCCTGTTCGACATTCCTGCCGTGGTTTCCGGTCTACCGGACCAGGCGGACACCGCTGGCGTGGTGCACCTGTACCTCGCCTGGGTGTTGGTGGTCTTTGCCGGCTTGCACGGCGTGGCTGCTTTGAAACACCACTTTATCGATCGTGATGCGACCCTTAAGCGAATGCTGGGGCGCAAAGCCTGATGTTCAACCTCGACTCACAAGGAATAGAAAGCATGTTGAAAAAGACACTCGCCGCGCTGGCAATCGGTTCTGCTCTGCTGTCGGCAGGCCAGGTGATGGCCGCTGATTATGTTGTCGACAAAGAAGGCCAGCACGCCTTCGTTGATTTCAAGATCAGCCACCTGGGCTACAGCTACATCACCGGTACCTTCAAGGATCTGGACGGCAAGTTCAGCTTCGATGCCGCCAAGCCTGAAGACAGCAAGATTGAGTTCAATGTCCGTACCGCCAGCGTGTTCACCAACCACGCCGAACGTGACAAGCACATCTCCAGCAAAGACTTCCTGGACGTGGGCAAGTTTGCCGATGCCAAGTTCGTCTCCACCAGTGTTAAAACCACCGGTAAAAATGCTGCAGGCCAAGTCACTGCTGACGTGACCGGCGACCTGACGTTTCACGGTGTGACCAAGCCGATCGTCGTCAAGGCGACTTTCCTGGGTGAAGGCAAGGACCCATGGGGCGGCTACCGTGCTGGCTTTGAAGGCACCACCAGCTTCAATCGCCAGGACTTCGGCAAGCAGATGGACCTGGGCCCAGCGTCCAACACGGTTGAACTGTACGTCACGTTTGAAGGTGTGAAAGCGAAGTAATTTTCGCCTCGCATACAAAAATGCCCCGCATCTTTGGATGCGGGGCATTTTTTATGGTGCTTTGAAACTCAGCGGTTGCGGGTCAGCAGCGCTGGTTTTTCACCACGAGGACGGCCTGGCAGTTGATCCAACTGCTCCGGTGTCGGGAAGCGGTCGGCTTTCGACTCCTTGTGGATGATCTTTGGCGCCGGGCCACCGCGTGGGTTCTGCACGGCGGGTTCGGACAAGCGTGGCTGGTCGTCACGGGCCGGGCGGCGGTTGTTGCTGCGCGAATCTTCGCGACGCGCCTGGCCATCACGGGGTGCGCCATTACGTGGGCCGCTGCGCTTGGCCGGTGGTGTGCCGGTGGTGCCGCCGCTGCTGTTGCGCGGGCCGTTCTGACGACCGCCCTGCGGCTGGCCGCCACGTGGAGCACCAGCGCCAGCACCTTGTGCCGGTGCGCCTGGACGACGGCCACGGCCCTGGGCCGGTTTGGCCTGGGGCACGTAGTCGACGCGGTTACCGAAGTTATCCACGTCGTCATCGAGGAACTCGTCCGGGGCACGATCGGATGCGGCGCGTGGTGGCTGGCTCGGCTGGCGCTGTTCGCGGGCCGGGGTGCCTTCACGGGGTTTCTGCTCGCGGGCCGGGCGTTCGCCACGGCCGTTGGTTGGCGCTTTTTCCTTGCCGCCCTTGTCCTTGCCCTTGTCACGACGGCCACCGCCACCACCGCCGCCGTTCGGGCCATCGCCCTTCGGACCGCGTGGGTTGCGTGGGTTACGCACGTCCGGACGCTCGCGTACTTCAGGCTTTTCAGCCTCGACGGCGCTGGCATCGAAGCCCATCAGGTCGCCATCGGCGATTTTCTGCTTGGTCATGCGTTCGATGCTTTTCAGCAGTTTTTCTTCGTCCGGTGCGACCAGGGAAATGGCCTCGCCCGAACGACCGGCGCGGCCGGTACGGCCGATACGGTGCACATAGTCTTCGTCGACGTTTGGCAGTTCGAAGTTGACCACGTGGGGCAACTGGTCGATATCCAGGCCGCGCGCGGCGATATCGGTGGCTACCAGGATGCGTACTTCACCGGCCTTGAAGTCGGCCAGGGCCTTGGTACGCGCGTTCTGGCTCTTGTTGCCGTGGATGGCGACGGCGGTCAGGCCGTGCTTGTCCAGGTACTCGGCCAGGCGGTTGGCGCCGTGCTTGGTGCGGGTGAACACCAGGACCTGTTCCCACGCGCCGTGGGTGATCAGGTGCGCCAGCAACGAACGCTTGTGGCTGGCGGCCAGGCGGAACACGCGCTGCTCGATACGCTCGACCGTGGTGTTCGGCGGCGTGACTTCGATGCGTTCCGGGTTGTGCAGCAGCTTACCGGCCAGGGCGGTGATGTCGTTGGAGAACGTTGCCGAGAACAGCAGGTTCTGACGTTTGGCCGGCAGGCGGGCGAGGACCTTCTTCACGTCATGGACAAAGCCCATGTCGAGCATGCGGTCGGCTTCGTCCAGCACGAGGATTTCCACGTGGGACAAATCGACGCTGCCTTGGCCGCACAGGTCAAGCAAGCGACCTGGGCAGGCGACCAGCACGTCGACACCGCGGGACATGGCCTGAACCTGTGGGTTCATGCCGACGCCGCCGAAGATGCAGGCGCTGACGAACTTCAGATCGCGGGCATACAGCTTGAAGCTGTCATGCACCTGGGCGGCGAGTTCGCGGGTAGGGGTCAGGACCAGGACGCGCGGTTGGCGCGGGCCGTGACGCTGGGATTTGTCCGGATGACCGTTGGGGAACAACCGCTCCAGAATCGGGAGGGCGAAGCCGCCGGTTTTACCAGTACCTGTCTGAGCCGCAACCATCAGGTCGCGACCTTGCAACACGGCGGGAATGGCCCGCTGTTGCACCGGAGTAGGCTCGGTATAGCCCGCTGCCTCGATGGCGCGGACTAAAGCCTCGGAGAGACCGAGGGAAGCAAAGGACATGAGTAATCCTGTTTTAGTTAGGGCTTGGCCCAAAGGGATAATCTTGCCGGGCGTGAATGGCGCTTAGGGGAGCGCAATCCCGTCCGGTCCTGCTGCGTCTGGCGGGCACTCCACCGGCTCGCGCGGGCTTGAAAGCTGCGCAGTAGCGGGGTTGGGTGCCTTTTTCAAGACCTCAGCGGCCGGGCGTAAGCCTGGCGGGAAGGCCGGAGTATAACAGAGCAATCACCGCGCGCTGCTTTCCTGCTGCTCAACGGTGCGTTCAGGTGCCGTAATGGCAGCGTTTTTGGCATGGAGGCCGCCGTATTTGGCGCTCAAGGCAGTGTAGGCCGGCTCTTGTTTGAAGCGTTTGAGCTCGGCGGCAAAGCGTTGCACCAGCAGGTCCATGCCCGCGCCACGGCGCACGGCGAGGAATTGCTGTTGGCGGCTGACCACCAGGGGGGCCTGGCTGACCTTGCCCTCCAGGCCCAGTTGCTTGATCACATGCTGACCCACTCGGCTGTCGGTGATCAGCAGATCGATGCGCCCCAGCAACAATTTGCCGAAGTTGGCTTCATGGCTGGGAGCCGGTTCGCGGGTGAACAGGCTGGAGTCGGTGAATTCGGTGCCATACAGATAGCCCGGCGAGGTGCCGACCGTCCGGCCGCGCAGGTCATCGAGGGTCTGGACCGGGTAAGGGCGTTCGTTGGCGTAGAACAATACGAATTCCACTTCCGACAGGGGCTCGCTGGGATACAGCAGCAGTGCGTCGCGGTCGTGGCTGTGGAAAATATCCAGCGCGCCGTCGGCATGGCCCTGTTCGAGCATGGCCAGGCAGCGTTTCCAGGGCAGGAATTGCCATTCAACATCGACGCCCAGGCGCTGGAACACGATCACCGTGGTTTCGTAGTCCAGCCCGCGCATGGCCCCGTTATCGTCGTACACATAGGGCGCCCATGGCTCGGTGACAATGCGCAGTTTCTCGCCATGAGCGGCCAGGCTCAGGCAAGTCAAGAGGGCAACGGTCAACAGCTTGGGGATGACGGACATACCCGGAGGTTACGACGCTCCTGCGCTAAAGAGAAGCTCTGGCGCAAGCTTCTGCGGGCGCTGCTACTTGGCCGGCGAGGTCATCAAGTGTTCGTAGATCGCGGCGCGTCGAGCGCCGAGAATCAGGCGTACCACCGGGTTGGCGAACCAATGCTCCAGCTGGTGGGCATCGATCGGGCGTTTCTGCCGCTCTTCCTGGTTCTGCCGGGCCTTGTCCCACCAAACCGGGCCGCAAGCCTGGTCGAATTCGTTCTCATGCTCGTAGCAGCCATAGAGGATTTCGCGGATGAACTGCTGCTGGTGCTTGGGCAAAAGCAGGGTGATCAGCTTGTACATCAGGCGCTGCACGCGAGGCGGGCGCGGCAGGTGCGCCGAGACCTGGCGAGTATCGGCCAGGGCCAGCGCACTGGTGGGGGCGGCTGCGTGCTTGGCGATCCACGCCTTGACCTTGGCGCGAAACAGTTGCTTGCGGCTCCAGTAATGGTGGATCAGGTCCGGGCACTCGCGCACGTTGACGGTGCGGTAGGCGGCGATCGACAGGCAGAACTCTTCCAGGGTGTAGGCGCCCTGGGCGTGGGGGAACAGTTCGTCCATCAACGCAATGGAGCGATCGAGGATATGCGCGTCCTGTTGCGTCAGGCCCATGACCCCGGAGTTGAGGGTCATCATGTCATCGTCGGCCACGCCCATGTCCAGCAGGCGCTGGTGCAGCGCGGTGTAGAGGACGCTTTCGTGGTTATCGCCATACCGGGTGTAGAACGCGTTGCACAACAGCGTGCCGGGTTGCACGCGCTCGAACAGGTCCATGGGCGAATGGTGGAAGAAGGTGTCGGTGTCGATCAGGATCGCCAGCGGCGACTCTTCCAGCACTTGGCGCAGCGCCACGTGCTTGGTGCGGAAATGATAGCCGTGGGGCTCGCTCCAGCGTTTGCGCGTGGCCTCGTCCAGCGGACGCACCCGCACCGGCAGCAGGCGATAGGGCTGTGGGTTGTCGCTGAATACCTGGATGTCCACGGCGGCGTCCGGGGTTTCCTGCAGAAACGCCAGTGCGCTGGCGATACTGAATACCGCCTCCTGGTGGTAGGTCTCGGAGCCAAAGACCAGGTAGACCAGTTGCGGGCGGGAAGTCGTGGGCGCTGTATTCATGAACTGCTGGGTTCCGTAGGCATGTAAAACGACAAAGGCCCTCGTAGAAACGAGGGCCTTGGCACAGCCGGACAAGCTTTAGCGTGGCAGCTTGAGGTTGTTCCAGATGGCAAGGCTGGGTTCAGCCTGGTTCAGGGTATAGAAGTGCAACCCTGGCGCGCCACCTTGCAACAATTGTTCACACATCTCGCTGATAACCTGTTCGCCGAACGCCTGGATGCTCTTGACGTCGTCGCCATAGGCTTCCAGTTGCTTGCGTACCCAGCGTGGAATCTCGGCACCGCAGGCGTCGGAAAAACGCGCGAGTTTGCTGTAGTTGGTGATCGGCATGATGCCGGGCACGATCGGGATGTTCACACCCATGGCCCGTACACGCTCGACGAAGTAGAAGTAGCTGTCGGCGTTGAAGAAGTACTGGGTGATCGCACTGTCGGCGCCAGCGTTGGCCTTGCGCACGAAATTCTGCAGATCATCTTCGAAATTGCGCGCCTGAGGGTGCATCTCCGGGTAAGCCGCCACTTCGATATGGAAGTGATCGCCGCTTTCCTCGCGGATGAAGCTCACCAGGTCATTGGCGTGGCGCAGCTCACCGCTGGCCATGCCCATGCCGGAGGGCAGGTCGCCACGCAGGGCGACGATACGCTTGATGCCGGCTTGCTGGTATTGGGTCAGCAGGCTGCGCAGGTCGGCCTTGCTGTCGCCCACGCACGACAAGTGCGGGGCGGCGGGAACTTTGACTTCGCTTTCCAGCTGCAACACGGTGTTGATCGTACGATCACGGGTCGAGCCGCCGGCGCCGTAGGTGCAGGAAAAGAAGTCGGGGTTGTAGCTGGCCAACTGCTTGGCAGTCGCCATCAGTTTTTCATGCCCAGCATCGGTCTTGGTGGGGAAGAACTCGAAGCTGTAGCGACGGTCTTGGGACATGGTCATACCCTTTGAAACTCAGAAGCGTGCAACCCACCTGCACTGTAGGAGCGAGCTTGCTCGCGAAGAACGTCAACGATAACGCGTGCATTCAGGATGAACGCGGTGCCTTTGAGTTTTTCGCGAGCAAGCTCGCTCCTACAGGTACAGCAGGTCGGGCTGGTTACTTAGTAGCGGTAAGCGTGCGGCTTGAACGGACCTTCGACGGTCACGCCGATGTAGTCGGCCTGGGTCTTGGTCAGTTGAGTCACCACGCCGCCGAAGCCGCGGACCATTTCCAGGGCCACTTCTTCGTCGAGTTTCTTCGGCAGTACTTCCACGGTCAGGCGCTCGGCTTTCTGGGCTGGCGACAGGTCGGCGTACTTCTGGCCGAACAGGAAGATCTGCGCCAGTACCTGGTTGGCGAACGAGCCGTCCATGATGCGGCTTGGGTGGCCGGTGGCATTGCCCAGGTTAACCAGGCGGCCTTCAGCCAGCAGGATCAGGTAGTCGTCGTTCTGTGGGTCGAAAGCGCCAGCGCCGGTACGGTGAACCTTGTGTACCTGTGGCTTCACTTCTTCCCATGCCCAGTTCTTGCGCATGAAAGCGGTGTCGATCTCGTTGTCGAAGTGACCGATGTTGCACACCACGGCGCGCTTTTTCAGGGCCTTGAGCATGTTCGAATCACAAACATTCACGTTGCCGGTGGTGGTCACGATCAGGTCGATCTTGCCCAGCAGGGCCTTGTCGATGCTCGCTTCGGTGCCGTCATTGACGCCATCGATGAACGGCGAAACCACTTCGAAACCGTCCATGCAGGCTTGCATGGCGCAGATCGGGTCGACTTCGGAAACCTTGACGATCATGCCTTCCTGACGCAGGGACTGGGACGAACCCTTGCCCACGTCACCGTAGCCGATCACCAGGGCTTGCTTGCCCGACAGCAGGTGGTCGGTGCCGCGCTTGATGGCATCGTTCAGGCTGTGACGGCAGCCGTACTTGTTGTCGTTCTTGCTCTTGGTCACCGAGTCGTTGACGTTGATGGCCGGGATTTTCAGCTCGCCCTTGGCCAGCATGTCCAGCAGGCGGTGCACGCCAGTGGTGGTTTCTTCGGTCACGCCGTGGACGCGGTCGAGGATCTGCGGGTACTTCGTGTGCAGCAGCGCGGTCAGGTCGCCGCCGTCGTCGAGGATCATGTTGGCATCCCATGGCGCGCCATCTTTCAGGATGGTTTGCTCCAGGCACCACTCGTACTCTTCTTCGGTCTCGCCTTTCCAGGCGAATACCGGGATACCGGCGGCGGCGATGGCGGCAGCGGCCTGGTCCTGGGTCGAGAAGATGTTGCAGGACGACCAACGCACTTCGGCACCCAGGGCAACCAGGGTTTCGATCAGCACGGCGGTCTGGATGGTCATGTGGATGCAGCCGAGAATCTTCGCGCCCTTGAGCGGCTGCTCAGCGGCGTACTTGCGACGCAGGCCCATCAGGGCTGGCATTTCGGATTCGGCGATAAAGGTTTCGCGACGGCCCCAGGCGGCGAGGGACATGTCGGCGACTTTGTAGTCGGTGAAATCTGCAGGCGTAATTACAGCGCTCATGAAGAGCCTCCATTCGTAGTGTGCGAATGGGCGCCGTTGTGCGTTTAGTATCAGGCCAGGACAACCAGGCCGGACAACGCCCCATCCGAGCCTGACAGGCCTAGCCTGCTGCAGCGCCCCTCGGACAGGTGGCGGGAGAACGGTATCAACTGAAGATGACCGTTTTGAAGCGGGGGCGATTATAGCCGTGTACGCGGCACTTCCCAAGCCTTTCTGTCGACGACATGAAGATCGCTCATCGGCTTGATAGGCAATGGCGCATAGAGCTTGGGGGCAGGCTCTGCCATGATGTTGCCCATCATTTCGCCACGCGCTTTGGAGTGACCATGAACTTTCACACCCGCAAATGGGTAAAACCTGAAGACCTCAACCCCAACGGCACCCTGTTCGGCGGCAGCCTGCTGCGCTGGATCGACGAAGAAGCAGCCATCTACGCGATTGTCCAGCTGGGCAACCAGCGTGTGGTGACCAAGTACATCTCCGAAATCAACTTTGTCAGCGCCTCGCGCCAGGGCGACATCATCGAGCTGGGCATCACCGCCACCGAGTTCGGCCGCACCTCCATTACCCTGACCTGCGAAGTGCGCAACAAAATCACCCGCAAAAGCATCCTGACCGTGGAAAAAATGGTCTTCGTCAACCTCGGCGAGGACGGTTTACCCGCGCCCCATGGCCGTACCGAGATCAAGTACGTCAAGGACCAATTCCAGGAAGACGGCATCAAGAATTAATCCTGCGGGTGGCAGTGAACGCTCTTGATAGGCGATAGGTCGTACCTGAACACCGCCCCCCGTTCAGGTATCACCATGGCCACCCAAGAAGACGGCAAGACCCCCAACCTGTCGCAGGAAGAACAGCACGACGTCGACAAAAACCAACCGCCCCGCGCAGCGGTGCTGCACGAAATCATCCGTACCCAGGGCGACCAGGAGCTGGAGCGAAGTGTCGCTGCCTTGTGGTGGTCGGCGCTGGCCGCCGGGTTGACCATGGGGCTGTCGTTGATGGCCATGGGGCTACTCAATTCCCGCCTGCCGGACGGCGAGGCGTTCAAGGTGATCGCCAGCTTCGGTTACTGTGCGGGCTTTCTGGCGGTGATTCTTGCACGCCAGCAGTTGTTCACCGAAAACACCCTGACCGCGGTGTTGCCGGTGATGAGCAAACCTACATTGGCCAACGCCGGACGCTTGTTGAGGTTGTGGAGCGTGGTGCTGGTGGGCAACCTGTGCGGCACTCTGCTGGTGGCCTACGTGATGCTGCACCTGCCGATCTTCGATACCAAGACCGACCATGCTTTCCTTGAAATCGGGCGCAAGATCATGGAAAACGATGCCGGCCAGATGTTTGCCAAAGGCATTGTTTCCGGTTGGATGATCGCGACCATGGTGTGGATGATTCCGTCCATGGAAAGCGCCAAGATGTGGATCATCATCCTGATCACCTACCTGATGGCCTTGGGCGATTTCACTCACATCGTTGTGGGCTCGGCCGAGGTGTCCTACCTGGTGTTCGCCGGTGAGCTGCCGTGGAAGGATTTCTGGCTGGTCTTCGCCGGGCCGACCCTGGCCGGCAATATCATTGGCGGCAGCTTTATCTTTGCGTTGATCAGCCACGCGCAGATTCGCAGTGAAAGCAGTTTGCCGGGCAAAAAGGCTGCGGACCCCAGGCATCCGCAGCAGATTGACAAGGGTCAGTGAGTGTCGGGCGTGGCCTGGGGGTCGCCCTCGGTCACGCGCTTGACCAGCTTGCCGATGCTCAGTCCCTGCAACAGGATCGACGACAGCACCACAATGTAGGTGATGCTCAGCAGCAGGTCGCGCTCCGGGCCCAACGGCAGGGCCAGCGCCAGCGCCACCGAAACCCCACCGCGCAGCCCGCCCCATGTCAGGATGCGAATAGTCCCGCGAGGTACCGTGCGCCAGCGCCGTAGCAGCAGGATCGCCGGGGCCACTGTCAGCAGGCGCGACAGCAGGATCGCCACCGCCAGCAAGCTGGCCGCGAACACATGCAGCCAGTTGAACGGCAACAGCAACAACTCCATGCCGATCAACGCGAACAGCAGGGCGTTGAGCATGTCGTCGAGCAACTCCCAGAAACCGTCCAGGTAGCGCCGGGTCATATCGTTCATCGCCAGCTTGCGGCCCAGGTTGCCGATGATCAGGCCTGCCACCACCATCGCAATCGGTGCCGAGACGTGCAGTTCGGTGGCCATCGCCGAGCCACCGATCACCAATGCCAGGGTCAGCATCACTTCGATCTGGTGCTGTTCGATGCTCTTGATCATCAGGTAGACCAGGTAACCGATCAGCCCGCCAAACACCACGCCGCCGATTGCCTCATGGGCGAACAGCATCGCGGTGGCGCCCACGGTGGGCGTCTCGCCCAACTGTGCGATACCCAGCAATACGGTAAACACCACTACGGCTGTACCGTCGTTGAACAGCGACTCGCCGACGATCGTGGTTTTCAGTGGTTTCGACGCATTGGCGGTACGCAGCACGCCCAGCACCGCAATCGGGTCGGTGGGCGAGATCAGCGCGCCGAACAGCAGGCAGTAGAGGAAACTCACGTGCCAGCCGAACAGGGCGAAGATGTAGTACGCCAGGCTGCCGATCACCCCGGTGGCGATCAGCACGCCAAAGGTCGCCAACAGGCCGATGGGCCAACGGTAGCTGCGCAGGTCGTTGAGGTTCACGTGCAAGGCGCCGGCGAACAGCAGGAACGACAGCATCCAGTTCATCAGCAGGTCGCCGAAGTCGATCTGGCCAATCAACTGCTGGATACGTTCCTCCAGGCCTGGGTAGCCGAGCACGCTCAGGCCTTGCAGGATCAGCGAAAACAGCAGGGCGGTGACCATCACGCCAATGGTGGGCGGCAGGCCGATAAAACGGAAGTTCACATAGGTGAGCAGGGTGGTGAGGCAAATGAAGGCGGCGACAAGTTCAAGCATCCGGGGTCCTTGGGGAGGTGGGAGAGGGGATTCAACTGGGCAGATGCAGGCGCGGCAGGTGCGCCGAGGCGGCGTTTAGTATAAACAGGCGTTGATACATCACGAATCAATTAAGGAGATTGCATTGGTAGCGACAGCTCTGGTGCTGGTAGCGGCGCTGTTGCATGCGACCTGGAACACCTTGATCAAGTTCAGCGGCGAGCGCCTGCTTGTGATCGCTTGCATGGACACTGTGGCCTTGCTGTTTGTGGTGCTGGCGGTGGGGTTTGTGTCGGTGCCGCCGCTGGACATCTGGCCGTGGATCATCGCCTCGGCGCTGTTTGAGCTGCTCTACCGTTATCTGCTGATTCAAGCTTATCGCGTCGGCGACCTGGGGCTGGTCTATCCGCTGATGCGTGGCCTGTCGCCCCTGGTGGTACTGGCGTTGACTCTGGTGTTCGCCGGTGAAGTGCTGAGCACCCAGCAAATCCTCGGCATCCTGCTGATCCCGTTCGGCATGCTGTGCCTGCTATGGCAGGGCGGTGGTGGCGACCGTTTGCCCTGGTCGATGTTGCCGGTAGTGGCGCTGATCGGCCTGTGCATTGGCTGCTATACCTTCCTGGACGGCCAGGCATTGCGGCGCTGGTCACACCCGCTGGATTACCTGGTGTGGCTGACGCTGATCAGCGCCTGGCCATTCCCGTTGCTGGCGGTGGTACGCAAGCGCGCGGCGTTCAACCTGTTCTGGCGCACCCAATGGCGGCTGGGGTTGAGCGTGGGGTTCTGCGTATTGTTGAGCTACGCTCTGGTGCTCTGGGCCATGCAGTTGGGCTCGATTGCCGAGGCTGCCGCGCTGCGGGAAGTCAGCGTGATCCTGGTGGTGTTGTTCGGCATGCGTTATCTGAAAGAACCTTTCGGCCGGCCACGGCTCATAGCCTGTGGGTTGGTGCTGATCGGCATGTTCGTGATGAAGCTCTAACCGTCGGATAAAACCAAAAAAAGGAATGAGTGATGACAGCGGCTTTCTGGTGTGTGTTGATTGCAATCTTTCTGCCGTACCTGTGCACGGGCGTCGCCAAGTTCAGTGGCGGCAAGTTCGGCCTCAGGCAGAACCACGACCCGCGCGCTTTCCTCGATACCCTCGAAGGCTTTGCCAAGCGTGCCCACAGTGCGCAACTCAACAGCTTTGAAGTGACCCCGGCGTTTGCCGCGGCGGTGATCATTGCGCACATCGCCGGTACGGCGTCGCTGGTGACCATCAACGTGCTGGCGGTGCTGTTTATCACCAGCCGCCTGCTGTACATCATCTGCTACCTGGCGGACTGGGCGATATTGCGTTCGTTGGTGTGGACGGTGGGCATGGTGCTGATTGCGAGTTTCTTCTTCGTCTCGATCTGACCTGGCTTCGCGGGAGCACGCTTGCTCCCGCGGGCGTGCGTAGCGCTCCCAAAACCGCTGGGGCCGCTGCGCAGCCCAACGGGAGCAAGCTTCCCGGCCACAACGGCCGGTTTCATCGTTGACGTTCAGCGGCTGTCAGCTGCCGGCTGGCGCATCCGGTACCTGCGGTAACGCTGCGCCTTTGGGCCACAGCATCCAGATCTGCCCCTGCTGCTTCATATTGCCGGCCAGCTCGCCCGCGGCATCGCCCGTGCCCCAGAACAAGTCTGCCCGCACCTCGCCGGTAATGGCGCCGCCCGTGTCCTGGGCCGCGACGGGTCGTGTGATCGGTGAACCATCGGGCTTGGTGGTCGACAGCCACAACAGGCTACCCAGTGGGATCACCTTGCGATCCACCGCCACGCTGTAGCCGGCGGTCAATGGCACATTCAGCGAACCGCGTGGGCCTTCGTTGCTGTCCGGGCGGGCGCTGAAGAAGACGTAGCTGGGGTTGCTCGCCAGCAGCTCGGGAATGCGCTGTGGGTGTGCCTTGGCCCAAGTGCTGATGGCGCCCATGGTCACGTCTTCTTTTTTCAGTTCGCCTTGTTCCACCAGCCAGCGGCCGATAGGGCGATAGGGGTAGCCGTTCTGGTCGCCGTAGCCGACGCGTAGTTGACGACCGCCGGCCAGCTGGATACGGCCGGAGCCCTGGATCTGCAGGAATTGCAGGTCCATCGGGTTGGTCAGCCAGGCGATCGGCTTGGCGCTGGAGCCTTGGCCATTGACCGTGCTGGCATCGTCATAGGGCTTGAGCACGCGACCTTCGAGGCGGCCGCGCAGGCGCTTGCCCTTGAGTTCGGGGTAAATGCTTTCCAGGTTGACGATGATCAGGTCATCCGGCACGCCGTACACCGGCACATGGGCGTTGGCGGTCTGGGTCAGGCTGCCGGGGTAGACCGGTTCGTAGTAGCCGGTGATCAGGCCGTTCGGGCTATTGTCCGCCGAGCGCAGGCCGAACACATCCAGGCGCTCCTTGAGGAAGCCGCGGATTGCCACGGCATCACCCGGCACTGCGGCCGCCGCCGTGCACGTGGCGCCCCACACAGGGTCGGCCTTGAGACGCTGGCAGGCGCTGCGCCAGGATTCAAACCCGGCCAGCAGGTCGCTGTCGGACACCGCCGGCAACGCTTCCCACGGTGCGTTCACGTAGGTGGCTATGGCATGGGGTTTTACGGTTTCATCTTTGCCGGCATCTTTGCCCGCGTCGCAGCCGGCCAGCAGCGCGATCATCGGTAGAGCCCACGCCAGGCGGCGGCTCCAGGGTTTCAAGGTGACATTCATAGGGGTAATTCCTGAAGCGATTGCCTGCGCCATCGCGCGTTGGGGCAACCCTTATTATTAATAGGGCTATTGGTCTTTTCGGGCGGGGCGAGGATACTGGCCGCCGTTTTCCGTGACCGTGAGCCACCATGACTTTTAAAAAATTGACGGTTGTATTGCTGGCCTGCCTGGCCTTGTCTGCCTGTGGCGGCGTTGACCCCAACTCCCCCCTGGGCCAGCGCAAGGCGATCTTCAAGCAGATGCTCAAAACCGGCGAAGACCTGGGCGGCATGTTGCGTGGGCGCATCCCGTTCGACGGCGCAAAGTTCGCCGAAGGGGCGGTCAAGCTCGATGCCCTGTCCCATGAGCCGTGGAAGCATTTTCCGAGTGTGCGCGAAGAAGATCACACCAGCGCAAAGGACGATGTCTGGCAGCAGCAGGCACGTTTCCAGGAGCTGGCGCGCAACCTTGAAGCGGCCACCGGTGAATTGGTGATCGCCAGCCAGGTGCAGCCTTACAAGGCCGCCAACCTGGGGCCGGCGGTGCAGAAAGTTGAAGATGCCTGCAGCGCTTGCCATAAACAGTTCCGAGACCACTGACCGATTTTACTGGTCGAGCTCTTCCACGGCGTCCTGCAGGTCTTTGCGTGACTGGGCAAGCTTGTCCTTGCGCTTGTTGATCTTGTCCGCGTCACCCTTTTTCATCGCTTTGTCGAGGTCGGCCTGACGACGGCTGACTTCGTGCTTGGCGTCGAGCACCTTGTTTTCGCGTTCCTTCTTCAAGGCGGCGTCATTGCAGTTGGCGGTGACTTCAGCCAGGGCTTTTTCCAGGCCGGCCTGTTGTTCGCTGTTGCCATGGGCCTTGGCCTGTTCGATCTGGGTGCTGATGGCCTGGCGCTTGGCGGCGCAGCCGGTCAGGGGTTGCGTGTCTTCGGCCGCCAGCGATGGCGTGGCCATGAAGCTTGCGACGGTCAACAGGGCAAGGGGGGCTAGAAATTTCATGTGGAGCTCCAAGGTCGCAATCGGATGGCAGGGTGAATTCTGCCGAGGTTCAAAGGTGGTCGGGCCGGTTCAAAACCCGTCTATCCCGGCCACGCGGAGTGTCTCAGCCAACGCCTGGACTTGTGGGTCGTGAAAAAAAGCGCTCAATTGCGCTGCGCGACCCGGGCCAATGCCATCGATGGCCTGCCAGGCTTGGGTGTCCCGGGCGACCAGCGTCTGCCAGCCGCCTTCCAGGTTATTGCGTGCCACGGGCGGTACACCCAGGGCTTTGAGCCATTGCGCGAAAGGCCGTTGCCGCGCGCTGCGAATGCTGTCGAGCAGTCGCGCACGGCTGCGATCGCCGAAGCCATCAATGTTAGCAAGCTCTGCCGCATCCAGGGTTAACCAATCGAGAAAGCCAGCGATTAGACCGGCCTGGATCAATACGTTCCAGGTCTCGCGGCCCAAATGCGGTAACGCCAGGCCCTGGTTGCCGCTCAGCCAGGTCAGGCGCGCGAGCAATTGTTCTTCGCAGCCGGGGTCGAGTTGCCAGCAGCTCAGCGCGTGAAAATCCCGGGCATGGGGCACGGCCATGGCGACTCGGGTTTCGTTGCGCAGGATGACTTCGTCCAAGCGTGGGATCACTTGGCCGGCGAGGCTGATGGCTACCTGGTCGCCGGGGCGGATGTCCAGCGCTTGCCAGCGTTTCAGGGAGCCGACGCTGACCCGGCTGATCTGCCGGTCGTCCAGCCGCACCGGCTCGAGTTCCAGCAACGGCGTGATGCGCCCGGTGCGGCCGATCTTGAACTGCACGTCACGCACCAGCGCCAGGGCCTTGGCAGCGGGGTATTTCCAGGCGACCGCCCAATAAGGCGTGCTGACCTGCCAGCGTTCGGCGGGGGCGCGCACGGCCTGGTGCAACACGACGCCATCGCTGGCGAACGGCAGTGGATGGGTATACCAGTGGGTGCGCCAATGGGCGGCTTCCGTGATGTTTTTGACCGGGTGGCTGTAGTCTTGGCTGTCCGTGAACCCCCAGCGCGCCAGGGTAGCCAGACGTTCGGTAAAGTCCTCCGGACCCTCGGGCCAGGCCCAGACGAACAGGCCGATTCCGGCTGCATCGGCGTCGCTCAGCTGGCGACGGTTCATCAGCCCGGCCACTTTGCTGCGGGCATTGAGCCCACCCTGTGCCGATTGCACGTGGTCGTCGAGACGCCAGTAGAGCTCGCCCTGCAACACCAGGTCGATGGGTTCAGGCAAGCGTTGGACGATGGCCGGGATCCTGCTGGAAGAGGCTGACCAATCCTGGCCGAGTCGGCCGTCACCGCGGCTGATGACTTGGCTCAAGTGGCCCTGGCGGTACACCAGCGTGACGGCAACGCCGTCGACCTTGGGTTGAATCCAGACATCCTGGCGCACGCGCAACCATTCGCCAACGGCCTGTTCATCCAGCAGTTTTTCCAGGCCCGTATGGGCAATCGGGTGCGGCACGGTGCCGCGTGAACTGGCCAGCGGTTTGTCTGTGGTCGCCGCGGAGGGGGAGACGCATTGGCGCCAGTTGGCCAGGCGCTGGCGGGCCTGGTCGTAGAGCTCATCGCTGATGGGCGAATGGCCGAGTCGATGGTAGCTGTCATCCCACAGGCGAATGTGTTCGGCGAGGGTATTGACCTGCGACCTGGCTTCATCAGGGCATTCATCTGCCCAACACAAAATGGGCAGAGCACTGACTAGAAGAGTGATCACTGAACGCATCATGAGCATCCTTGCTCGAAAAGGGCGCCCAGCCTAAATGATCCTCTCTTCCACAAAAAAGCCCCGGCAGTGCGGGGCTTTTTACCGGGTGTTTCCAGTTACTTGAACAAACCACCCAAGGCTTTCACGGCGTCCGGCTTATCCGCCTTGGCTTCCTGGTTTTGCTGCTTGGCGTCGGCTTTGGCTTGGGTTTCAGCGAGTTTGTTGCAACCTTTGTTGACCTGGTCTTGTGCGGCTTTGAATGCCTTCACTTTCATGGTGTCTTTGCTGGCTTCGGCCGCATCGATTTTGGTTTGCAGGTCTGCGGCTTGCTTCTGGCAGTCGCCGGCATTGCCACCCAGTTGGGAGGTCAGGGCGCCACTCAGGGCGCTCAGGTCGGCGGCGTGGGCCGGCAGGGCGAGCAGGCTGAGCAGAAGGGCGGCGGGGACGAGCGTGGAGATGCGCATGAAAAACCTCAATGTTCGATTGCCTGCGCACTTATCTATCCCGGGCTGGCGCAGTGCAATATCCAATTAAGGTGGAGGGCCCGAGAGGGCGCGGATTCTAGTGGGCCATTATTTGGCCTGCAAGCTTTGGATCCAAAAAATGTGAACGTCACCGCGATTCACCCGACAATAAAAAGCCCCGCCGGGAAAACCCGGCAGGGCTTTGGATGACGCGAGCGATTACAGGCCGGCAGCAATGCGCAGGTCGTTGGCGCGGTCGGTCTTTTCCCAGGTGAAGGTGGTGAAGGTGTCGTCGCCGACGGTCTTCTGCGCAGGGGTACGACCGAAGTGGCCGTAGGCTGCGGTTTCCTGGTACATCGGGTGCAGCAGGTCGAGCATGGTGGTGATCGCGTAAGGGCGCAGGTCGAAGATCTCGCGCACCAGTTTGACGATCTTGTCATCGCTGATCTTGCCGGTACCGAAAGTGTTCAGCGAGATCGACGTAGGCTGGGCCACGCCGATGGCGTAGGACACCTGGATCTCGCAGCGCTCGGCCAGGCCGGCGGCGACGATGTTCTTGGCCACGTAGCGACCGGCGTAGGCCGCGGAACGGTCAACCTTGGACGGATCTTTACCGGAGAACGCGCCACCGCCATGCCGGGCCATGCCGCCGTAGCTGTCAACGATGATCTTGCGACCGGTCAGACCGCAGTCGCCGACCGGGCCACCGATGATGAACTGGCCAGTCGGGTTGATATGGAACTGAGTGTCTTTGCTCAGCAGTTCGGCGGGCAGCACGTGCTTGACGATCAGTTCCATCACGCCTTCGCGCAGGTCAGCGTAGGAAACGTCCGGGTTGTGCTGGGTCGACAGGACGACTGCGTCGATGCCGACCACCTTGCCGCCTTCATAACGGCAGGTCACCTGGGACTTGGCGTCCGGGCGCAGCCAAGGCAGCAGGCCGGATTTGCGCGCTTCGGCCTGACGTTGCACGAGCTGGTGCGAGAAGGTGATCGGTGCTGGCATCAGCACGTCGGTTTCGTTGCTGGCGTAGCCGAACATCAGGCCCTGGTCGCCGGCACCCTGATCTTCAGGCTTGGCGCGGTCGACGCCCTGGTTGATGTCAGGGGACTGCTTGCCGATGATGTTCATCACGCCGCAGGTAGCGCCGTCAAAGCCGACGTCGGAGCTGTTGTAGCCGATGTCGGTGATCACGTCACGAACGATCTGCTCCAGGTCAACCCAGGCGGTAGTGGTCACTTCGCCAGCGATGATCGCTACACCGGTTTTCACCAGAGTCTCGCACGCCACACGGGCGAACTTGTCTTCAGCAATGATGGCGTCCAGCACCGCATCAGAAATCTGGTCGGCGATTTTGTCCGGATGCCCTTCAGACACGGACTCGGAGGTGAAAAGGGAGTATTCGCTCATCTCGATGTTTTCCTGATATTTACCGATGGTGAGTGTCGCCAGCCGGTCGCTGAAAATGGCGGACCTGAATCTGGAAACCATTACGTAAACCTACATAGAGGCTTTCCCCGGGAACGAGCCCCGCAGCGGTGGCCCAACGGGCCAGGTCGTCCTGTTCAAAACCCAACCAGAGATCACCGCAGGCCTCCCTGGCCCAATTCTGGTTGTGGCTGCATAAATCTGTAACCAGCAGGCTACCGCCGGGTTGCAGCAAGTTCGCCATCTGCTTGAGGGCGTCGGCGGGGGCTGCGAAATGGTGCAGGACCATGTTCAGCACCACGCAATCGGCCTTCAGGCCCGTATGAGTCAGCGCGTCGGCCAACTGCAGGCGGACATTGCCCAACGCCTCGCGCTCGCAGAGCTGGCGTGCCAGCTCAAGCATTGCCGGGCTGTTGTCCAGCGCGGTGACCTGGCCGAAACGGCGCGCCAGTTCTGGCAGAAAGCCGCCATCCCCAGGCCCGACTTCCAATGCCGTGGCCTCATGACTGAAGCTCAGCTTGTCCAATAGCGCCAGTACGCTTTCGCGATATTGGGGCAAACCGGCGATCAGGTCCTGCTGGGCACGAAACTTCTCGGCAACCCGCGAGAAAAAGTCCTGGCTGGCCGCAGCGCGTTGTCCGTGTACCTGGCCGATGCGTGATTGCACGTCGTTGGGCAGGTTGAGGCTGTCCACTTCGTCGAGCAGGGCGGCATGAAGCTTTCCGCCGAGCACGTCGGAGTGGGGCAGGGCGCGGCGGTAAAAAATCGCATTGCCTTCGCGGCGGGTGGCCACCAGGTCGGCCTGGGCCAATACCTTCAAGTGGTGGCTCATGCCGGACTGGCCAATGGCGAAAATCTGCGCCAACTCCAGTACACCGAAAGAGTCGTTGGCCAGTGCGCGCAATACGTTCAGGCGCAACGGGTCACCAGCGGCCTTGCACAAGGCTGCCAGGTCATCGCCGTCGTCAGGACGCAGGGAGGGCACGGGTAGGTTCATAAGGCCAGCAGTCTAGTGACGGGTGGGTCTCCTCGCAAGGCCAATATCAAAAAGTTTTGATATTGGACGATAAGTGGCGGTTATAAACAGTCGCTATAACCTTTAGACGAAGCGGTTAAAGGTTTCTGCAAGCGATTGCCGCGCAAAGCACAGGAAAAACACCTGCAAGTGACTATCTGTCATTGCCCGCAGGCGGTGGCTGAGGGAAAATGCCGGTCCTTTTTTCCGTTTCTTTTAATCACTCACTATTCAAAATCCTCAGGAGAACAGCGATGCCCAGCCGTCGTGAGCGTGCCAACGCCATTCGTGCCCTCAGCATGGATGCCGTGCAAAAAGCCAACAGCGGCCATCCCGGTGCCCCGATGGGCATGGCGGATATCGCCGAGGTACTTTGGCGTGACTACCTGAAACACAACCCGAGCAACCCATCGTTCGCCGACCGTGACCGCTTTGTGCTGTCCAACGGCCACGGCTCGATGCTGATCTACTCGCTGCTGCACCTGACCGGCTACGACGTCACCATCGATGACCTCAAGAGCTTCCGCCAGCTGCACAGCCGCACCCCGGGCCACCCGGAATTCGGCTACACCCCAGGCGTCGAGACCACTACCGGTCCCCTGGGCCAAGGCCTGGCCAACGCCGTAGGTTTCGCGCTGGCTGAAAAAGTCCTGGGCGCGCAATTCAACCGCCCTGGCCACCACATCGTTGACCACCACACCTACGTGTTCCTGGGTGATGGCTGCATGATGGAAGGCATTTCCCATGAAGTCGCTTCCCTGGCCGGTACCCTGGGCCTGGGCAAGCTGATCGCCTTCTACGATGACAACGGCATCTCCATCGACGGCGAAGTCGAAGGCTGGTTCACCGACGACACCCCGAAGCGTTTCGAAGCCTACAACTGGCAGGTGATCCGCAATGTCGACGGCCACGATCCGGAAGAAATCAAGACCGCCATCGACACCGCCCGCAAGAGCGAGCAGCCGACGCTGATCTGCTGCAAGACCACCATCGGTTTCGGTTCGCCCAACAAGCAAGGTAAAGAAGACTGCCACGGTGCCCCCCTGGGTGACGCGGAAATCGCCCTGACCCGCGCCGCGCTGAAGTGGAACCACGGTCCGTTCGAAATCCCGGCCGACATCTACGCCGAATGGGATGCCAAGGAAAAAGGCCTGGCCACCGAAGCCGAGTGGGACCAGCGCTTCGCCGCCTACTCCGCTGAATTCCCGGAATTGGCCAACGAGCTGGTACGCCGCCTGGCCGGTGACCTGCCTGCCGACTTCTCGGAAAAAGCCTCGGCCTACATCGCCGAAGTCGCGGCCAAGGGCGAGACCATCGCCAGCCGTAAAGCCAGCCAGAACACCCTGAACGCCTTTGGCCCGCTGCTGCCCGAGTTCCTCGGCGGTTCGGCCGACCTGGCCGGTTCCAACCTGACCCTGTGGAAAGGCTGCAAAGGTGTCTCGGCCGAAGACGCCAGCGGCAACTATATGTACTACGGTGTGCGCGAGTTCGGCATGAGCGCCATCATGAACGGCGTGTCCCTGCATGGCGGCCTGGTGCCTTACGGTGCGACCTTCCTGATGTTCATGGAATATGCACGTAACGCAGTCCGCATGGCGGCGCTGATGAAGAAGCGTGTGATCCATGTGTACACCCACGACTCCATCGGCCTGGGCGAAGACGGCCCGACGCACCAGCCGGTCGAGCAACTGACCAGCCTGCGTACCACGCCGAACCTGGATTGCTGGCGCCCAGCCGACGCGGTCGAATCCGCCGTGGCCTGGAAACATGCGATCGAGCGCAAGGACGGCCCTTCGGCGCTGATCTTCTCTCGCCAGAACCTGCAACACCAGGTGCGTACCGACGCGCAGATCGCCGACATCAGCCGTGGCGGCTACGTGCTCAAGGACTGCATCGGCGAGCTGGAACTGATCCTGATCTCCACCGGTTCCGAAGTGGGCCTGACCGTCCAGGCATACGACAAGCTGACTGCCCAGGGCCGCAACGTGCGCGTTGTTTCCATGCCGTGCACCAGCGTGTTCGAAGCCCAGGATGCCGACTACAAACAGTCGGTGCTGCCGTTGCAGGTCAGCGCGCGTATCGCCATCGAAGCGGCTCACGCCGACTACTGGTACAAGTACGTGGGCCTGGAAGGCCGCGTGATCGGCATGACCACCTACGGTGAGTCGGCGCCGGCACCGGCGTTGTTCGAAGAATTCGGTTTCACCCTGGATAACATCCTGGGTCAGGCTGAAGAGCTGCTGGAAGACTAAGTCAGTCTGCGTTGTCTGTACTGGCGCTATCGCGGGCAAGCCCGCTCCCACATTTGGATCTCGGTCTAATGTGGGAGCGGGCTTGCCCGCGATGGCGATACTGCATTCAACACCGAACTAACCTTGATCGAGAACCCCATGCCCCAACCGCGTCCCTACAAAGTTGCACTCAACGGCTACGGCCGCATTGGTCGTTGCGTCTTGCGTGCTCTGTTCGAGCGAGGGGCGGCGGCCGGTTTTGAAATTGTCGCGATCAATGACCTGGCCGACATGGCCAGTATCGAATACCTGACACGCTTTGACTCCACCCACGGCCGCTTTCCGGGCGAAGTGCGGGTCGAAGGCGATTGTCTGCATATCAAGGGCGACTGCGTGAAAGTGTTGCGCAGTGCCACCCCCGAGGGCATCGACTGGGCGGCGCTGGGCGTCGACCTGGTGCTGGAATGCTCCGGTGCCTATAACACCCGCGCCGATGGCCAGCGTTTTCTCGATGCCGGCGCCCCGCGCGTGTTGTTTTCCCAGCCGATGGCCAGCGAGGCGGATGTCGACGCCACCATCGTCTACGGCATCAACCAGGATTGCCTCACCGGTCATGAGTTGCTGGTGTCCAACGCCTCTTGCACCACCAACTGCAGCGTACCGCTGTTGCGCCTTCTGGATCAGGCGATCGGCCTGGACTATGTGTCGATTACCACCATCCACTCGGCGATGAACGACCAGCCGGTGATCGACGCCTATCACCACGAAGACCTGCGCCGCACGCGCTCGGCGTTCCAGTCAGTGATTCCGGTGTCCACCGGCCTGGCGCGCGGCATCGAACGACTGTTGCCGGAACTTGCCGGGCGAATTCAGGCCAAAGCCGTACGGGTGCCGACGGTGAACGTGTCCTGCCTGGACATCACCATGCAAACCGTCAGCGACACCGATGCCGAGGAGGTCAACCGGATCCTGCGTGACGCCGCCACCAGCGGCCCGCTCAAGGGCCTTCTGGCCTATACCGAGTTGCCCCACGCCAGTTGTGATTTCAACCATGACCCGCATTCGGCGATTGTCGATGCCAGCCAGACCCGCGTTTCCGGCCCGAGGCTGGTGAACATCCTGGCCTGGTTCGACAACGAATGGGGGTTTGCCAACCGTATGCTGGACGTCGCAGAACACTATCTGCAAACAGCCTCTCCAAAACTTTAGCCTCAGGAATTGCCTCCCATGACCGTGTTGAAGATGACCGACCTCGATCTGCAAGGTAAGCGCGTACTGATTCGCGAAGACCTCAACGTCCCAGTCAAGGACGGTGTTGTCACCAGTGATGCGCGAATCCTGGCCTCGCTGCCGACCATCAAGCTGGCTCTGGAAAAAGGTGCGGCCGTGATGGTCTGCTCCCACCTGGGTCGTCCGACCGAAGGTGAGTTCTCCGCCGAAAACAGCCTCAAGCCTGTGGCTGACTACCTGAGCAAGGCCCTGGGCCGGGACGTGCCACTGGTGGCTGACTACCTGGGGGGCGTCGACGTCACGCCTGGCGACATCGTGTTGTTCGAAAACGTGCGCTTCAACAAAGGCGAGAAAAAGAACAGCGACGAACTGGCCCAGCAATACGCGGCCCTGTGCGACGTGTTCGTGATGGACGCTTTCGGTACCGCCCACCGCGCCGAAGGTTCGACCCATGGCGTGGCCAAGTTTGCCAAGGTCGCCGCTGCCGGCCCTCTGCTGGCTGCTGAACTGGACGCGCTGGGCAAGGCCCTGGGTGCGCCCGCACAGCCAATGGCCGCCATCGTGGCCGGCTCGAAAGTTTCCACCAAGCTGGACGTGCTCAATAGCCTCAGCCAGATCTGTAACCAGTTGATCGTCGGCGGCGGCATTGCCAACACGTTCCTGGCGGCCGCGGGTCACCCGGTGGGCAAGTCCCTGTACGAGCCGGACCTGCTCGACACCGCGCGCGCCATCGCTGCCAAGGTCAGCGTACCGCTGCCAGTGGACGTGGTCGTGGCCAAGGAATTTGCGGAAAGCGCCGAAGCGACCGTCAAGCTGATCGACGATGTGGCCGCCGACGACATGATCCTGGATATCGGCCCGCAAACCGCGGCCAACTTCGCAGAGCTGCTCAAGGCTTCCCAGACCATCCTGTGGAACGGCCCGGTGGGTGTGTTTGAGTTCGATCAGTTCGGCAATGGCACCAAAGTGCTGGCCAAGGCGATTGCCGAAAGCTCGGCATTCTCCATCGCCGGCGGCGGCGACACCCTGGCGGCCATCGATAAATATGGCGTTGCCGACCAGATCTCCTACATTTCTACCGGTGGCGGTGCGTTCCTCGAGTTCGTTGAAGGCAAGGTCCTGCCTGCCGTTGAAGTCCTGGAAAGCCGGGCCAAAGGCTAAGGCGCGCGATCAGGAAAAGGAGCATTCCCATGATCAAGTCGTTGGCACTGGTGCTCGCAGCGGGCCTGTTGGCTGGCTGCGGCAGTACGCCGAACGCTGCGCCGGAGGTTGGCAAGCCCGCGCCAGCGCAGAAAAAAAGCTGCTATCAGGCCGATTGGCAAGCCGAGACCATGCCGGTGATCAACAAGCGCATCGGCAATGAACGCCTGGAGAAATACGACTCCGCGCCCAACGGTCAGGAACAGGGTTGCCCTTGACGGGTCTGATCAACTAACCGACAGCAGTGGCGGCCTTTTGGGGCGCCGTTCGAGGATTGGCAATGAAAGGCGTTTTCGCCCTGGCAACACTGGCGTTACTGGCCGGTTGCAGCAGCATGAACATGTTCAACAAGGCAGAGTCTGCCGACAAATGGACCACTTGGACCTGCGATAGCAAGGCCGAGGTCAACTGGCGCTTTGCTAACCAGGCCCACAGCGAGGTGGATGTACGCCTCGGCGGTTCCGACCAGGTTTACCGCCTTAAGCAGGACGTTGCCGCCTCGGGCGTGCTGTACAGCAACGACCAATTGGCGTTTCACACAAAAGGTGAGGAAGGCCTGGTTTACTGGGTGGCCACCGACGATTTGATCGGGCGGGGCTGCAAGGCCCAGTAAACAGAACACGGTCTCAACATTAATGAGATCCCAATGTGGGAGGGGGCTTGCCCCCGATAGCGTTGGGTCAGCCACCCGCGATGTCGACAGGTAAATCGCCATCGCGGGCAAGCCCCCTCCCACATTGATACGGTTTCAAAGTGATGTCGGCGTTGAGTCCGGCTCACAAAAAACGATTCAGCAGGTCAGGCATGCAAAGCCTGACCTTCAATAACTTGAATAGCAGCCGCCGCTACGGCAGGCTTGCACGATTAACGACCCTCGACCGGGAGAGACAACACAATGGCACTTATCAGCATGCGTCAAATGCTGGACCACGCAGCCGAGTTCGGCTACGGCGTCCCAGCTTTTAACGTCAACAACCTTGAGCAGATGCGCGCCATCATGGAAGCCGCTGACAAGACCGACTCCCCTGTGATCGTCCAGGCTTCGGCCGGTGCCCGCAAATACGCTGGCGCGCCTTTCCTGCGCCACCTGATCCTCGCCGCGATCGAAGAATTCCCGCACATCCCGGTGTGCATGCACCAGGACCACGGCACCAGCCCTGACGTGTGCCAGCGCTCCATCCAACTGGGTTTCAGCTCGGTGATGATGGACGGTTCCCTCGGCGAAGACGGCAAGACCCCGACCGACTACGAGTACAACGTCCGCGTGACCCAACAAACCGTGGCTATGGCTCACGCCTGCGGCGTGTCGGTTGAAGGCGAGCTGGGCTGCCTGGGTTCCCTGGAAACCGGCATGGCCGGCGAAGAAGACGGCATTGGCGCCGAAGGCGTGCTGGATCACAGCCAGATGCTGACTGACCCGGAAGAAGCCGCTGACTTTGTCAAGAAGACCCAGGTGGATGCCCTGGCGATCGCCATCGGCACCAGCCACGGCGCCTACAAGTTCACCAAGCCGCCAACCGGCGACGTGCTGGCCATCGACCGCATCAAGGAAATCCACAAGCGCATCCCTAACACCCACCTGGTGATGCACGGTTCTTCCTCGGTACCGCAAGAGTGGCTGGCGATCATCAACCAGTACGGCGGCGACATCAAAGAAACCTACGGCGTCCCGGTTGAAGAAATCGTCGAAGGCATCAAGTACGGCGTGCGCAAGGTCAACATCGACACCGACCTGCGCCTGGCGTCCACCGGTGCGATGCGTCGCCTGATGGCCACCAACCCAAGCGAATTCGACCCACGTAAATTCTTCGGCGCAACCGTGACGGCGATGCGTGACGTGTGTATCGCTCGCTACGAAGCGTTCGGTACTGCCGGCAACGCTTCGAAGATCAAGCCGATCTCGTTGGAAGCGATGTACCAGCGTTACCTGAAAGGTGAGTTGAACGCTAAGGTGAATTAAGCCTCAGGCGTTAAAAAGAAGCCCGCAGTGATGCGGGCTTTTTTTGGTACCGAGTTAAATGAACTGAATGTTTTCCCTTTGTTGTTTTTTGATGCTTTGCTGAACATTTTAAGTTCGATCAAGTTGATAAGACAAAATGCTCGGTGCGCCCGTTGGTTCAGTTAAGTGTCGGGTGTCATTCAGATCCGTCTTGTTTAACTGTAATTAAATCCATGAGGCATTACAGGGATCGTGCTGAACGCAATTAAACTACCGGCGCTTATTTCTAATTTATATTTAAAGCTGTCAACCTTGACAGTATCGCTCGTTGGCCATCGTGCCTAGGCTGGAGTCACTCATTAAAGAGAGGTGTACACGGCTATGTCACATCCATATCTTATAAAATCGCTTCAGTGTCTAACTGCTATTGGCGCGTTGGCGTTGATGGGGAGTGCATATGCGGCGCCGTTATCTTGCCCCGAGGTTTCAACCATCACGGCGGTGAGCATTCAGTTTTCAGCTGAAGAAGAGGGGTGGAAGGGTGAGCAGTCCATTGACAATAAATCGATGGTCGAAGGGTTCAAGTTTATGGGCTCGGCAATCAAGCAGGGAACGGACAGCGAAACAAAGTTGCCTTATAACTACGTAATCTGTGATTACAGTGGTAAAGGTAAGGATGACTATCTAAGGTTGTCCCAGAGGTTTGTCCTGCCTCCTGTGCCTAAAGGTTCTGGTTGGAAGGATAATGAGTGCGCAACGAGTAAGGTCGCGGACTGTGCTTTTGAGTTGGTGAATTCAAAGGGCCCAGCTCAGATGAAATTACCTGCCCAGTAGACAGGCAACCTCGTCGCGTGAAAAGTGGCGGCCGCTCTTGGTGAGCGGCCGCGCATGTGTATGCCAGTAAAGGCGGTATTGGCCACATTGTTCAGATCTCGCTCGGCGAAGTCCGCCAGGCCGAGGCGCTCAAGGGGGGGCGTCAAGGCGTTCGCGCAGGCAGGCAACGCCCACGCGAAATGAGGCGCCGCTCACTCGTGGTCGATATCCAGCTTGGCAAACGTCACCCGTGCGCCTTCCTTGCTATCCCCGCTGTTGTCCTGAACATACGCGCCAGCTTTGAAGTACAGGGGTTTGCTGCCCCACGCCGCACCGATGCGTTCGTTCCACTCACTGTCGGCGGCGTACACACTGAGCAGCCCGGCCTTGTTGAGGTTGATCACGTAGGTGAAGCTTTTTTCCAGCGGCACATTGGAAGCCACGATGATCACGCGGCTTTCATCCTCATCTGGACGCATGCGGACCTTGGCGACGATGTTGCCGGTCTGGGTTTTTTCCTTGAATTGATACTCCAGCTTGATCAGCGGCTTCTGGCTGTCATAGGCGTGAATCTGGCCGATCACCACCTTGCCGGTGGACGGTACCTGGTTGACGGTCAGCGTGGCGCGCAGGAAGTTGTCGGCGTCAGGGTAGGTCCAGTTACGCAGGCGGCCGTCGGCGTAGGTTTCACGCAGTTCGCTGCGGGGGTAGACAGCGTTTTCGGTACGGGTGCCGGTGACGGGTGTCCAGAATTGCACATTGCTCCCTTCTGCCTGGAAATATTGGTCATTGAAGCCGCTCATCAGCTTCGGGGTGTCGATGGTCGCGGGGGGCGAGCCGACCGGAATACTCAGGTTCCAGGTGGAAAGATCAATCATGGGCGTAGGCCTTTTTACAGAGGGGTGTAGGCTATGGCCCTTGGGCCAGACAGGTTCTTTATAGGCGGTCGTCACTCGCTTGTTAATTATTGCTCGGCAATTTATTGGCGCCAAAGGAATGCCAAAAAGCCATGTTGCCCATGAACCGTGGGCTGCAGGCACTGACCGTTAGTCGGCTTCCCAGGCTTTGGCGCAATGATGGCATCGCGGTGACTTCTGATTTTTGGGAACCGAGGCTAGAGTGATGCCTCAGAGTTTGTCCGGGTTTTCTGTCAGAAGTGACTGGGACAGCTCCTTTAGGAAGAGACGTAGCATGGAATGCGCACCACTCCCCGGCGATGGCAGTTCGGTTCTTCTGGTGGTCGATGACTACCCGGAAAACCTGATCAGCATGCGCGCACTTTTGCAGCGTGATGATTGGCATGTGGTGACCGCTGCTTCAGGCCTTGAAGCCCTGGAATTGCTGCTGCAGCTCGAAGTTGATCTGGTATTGCTGGATGTGATGATGCCCGGCATGGACGGCTTTGAAGTCGCCCGCCTGATGCGCGGCAACCAGCGCACCCGGATGACGCCAATCATCTTCCTCAGTGCCAATGCCCAATCGCCCGCCGCCGTGCTCGAGGGCTATGCCAGCGGCGCGATCGACTACCTGTTCAAACCGTTCGACCCGCATATCCTCAAGCCCAAGGTCCAGGCGTTGCTGGAGCACCAGCGTAATCGCCGGGCGCTGCAGCGCCTGAGTCATGACCTGGAATCGGCGCGTGCCTTTAATGCCTCGGTGTTGGACAACGCCGCCGAAGGCATCCTGGTGGTGGGGGAGGGGGGAGTGATCGAGTACGCCAACCCGGCGATTTCGCGCCTGCTCAATGCCACGATCCAGGAACTGCAAGGCCAGGAGTTCCTCGGCTTCCTGCAAAAACCCCATGTACCTGCCTGGCTGGATTCGCAGATGTATGCCGGTTACCGCCAGGGCGAAACCTGGCGCTTGCATGATGCGATCCTGCGCACAGGCCGCGGCCAACAGGTGCCGGTGGCGTTGTCGTGCGCGCCGTTGCCCTCTGAGCAGAAGGCCATGGTGGTGACGGTGCTGGATATGTCCGAAATACGTCACCTGCACCAGCAACTGGAGTTTCAGGCCGTCACAGACCCGCTGACCGGTTTGCTGAATCGGCGCGGCTTCTATCAGGCGGTAGAGAGTGCGTTG
The DNA here is from genome assembly GCF_057808775.1 of Pseudomonas sp. FG86. Taxonomy (NCBI): domain Bacteria; kingdom Pseudomonadati; phylum Pseudomonadota; class Gammaproteobacteria; order Pseudomonadales; family Pseudomonadaceae; genus Pseudomonas; species Pseudomonas sp. FG86. Next base: position 43,875 of record NZ_JBMDIS010000017.1, read on the forward strand.
TTGCGCGGCGAACGCGTCGAGCGGTCGCTGGTGTTGCTGTACCTGGACCTGGATGGGTTCAAACGGGTCAACGATTCACTGGGGCATGACGCTGGCGATCGGGTGCTGCGCTGGGTGTCGGAACAATTGCAGGGCAGCGTGCGCGCCAGCGACATTCTTGGACGCATGGGCGGCGACGAATTCACGGCATTGCTGGAGCTGGAGTTCCCGGAACAGGCCGCGAAAATTTCGGAAAAACTGATTGAGCGTGTGTCTGTTTGCCAGCAGGTCGACGGGTTGGATGTGATGCTCGGGGTCAGCATCGGCATTGCCACTTTCCCGGATTGCGGCTCTGACTTGAACGGTCTGCTGCGTGCGGCAGACATCGCCATGTACGAAGCCAAGCGTGCGGGGCGTCAGCAGTACCGCTATTACGATCAGGAAATGAACGGGCGTGCTCGTTCGCGGCTGATGCTTGAAGACAGCGTGCGCACGGCGATTCAGAACAAGGACTTCACCCTGGTGTACCAACCCCAGGTGTCCCTGGAGGATGGTCGCTTGCGCGGCGTCGAGGCGCTATTGCGCTGGCAGCACCCCAGCGTCGGTGATGTGCCGCCGGGGCTGTTTTTACCGCTGCTGGAGGAGGCCCGGCTGATCAGCCAGTTGAGTGCCTGGATTTACCTGCAGGTCGCTGCGCAGCGCCAGATGTGGCAGGTGGCTTTGGATGACGAACTGGTGCTGAGCGTGAGCCTGAGCAGCAGCCAGTTCAATATGCCGCAGCTGTCCAGCCAACTGCAGCAGGTGCTGGAGCGGCATGGGTTGCAGGGGCGGCAGTTGGAGGTGGAAATCAGCGAAGACAGCCTGATGAGCAATCTTGAGGAGTCTGCCAAGCAGCTCAAGTTGTTGCGTCAGGTCGGGGTGCGTATCGCCCTGGATGACTTTGGCTGCGGCCACTGTTCCCTGGCTCACCTGCGCGACCTGGAGTTCGACACCCTCAAGCTTGATCCGCAACTGGTCGCGCGCCTGCCGGGTTCGGCGCGGGATGCCGCACTGGCCCGCAGCATTATCCAATTGTGCGAGCACTTCGAGGTGCTGGTGATCGCCGAGGGCGTAGAGACGCAGGAGCAATCCGAGTGGCTCAAGGCCAATGGTTGCCGATTTATCCAGGGGCCATGGGCGGCGCAGCCGTTGATGGCCGAGGAAGTGCTCGTCTGGGCGCGCGCTCGCGTGCGTTGAATTCGCTACACTGGCGCCCATCCGAACCCTGTTGCAGACCCCCAATGACCGCCCTGAAATACCTCCAGGCCTACCCCGCAGCCCTCCAGGAGCAAGTGCGCCAACTGATCGCCAAGGACCAGTTGGGTGCCTACCTGGAGCAGCGTTACCCCGAGCGCCACGCCGTGCAGAGTGACAAGGCGTTGTATGCCTACGCGCTGGCCCTGAAGCAGGAGCACCTGCGCAACGCGCCGGCCATCGACAAAGTGCTGTTCGACAACCGCCTGGACCTGACCCATCGCGCCCTCGGCTTGCACACCACGATTTCCCGGGTGCAGGGCGGCAACCTGAAGTCCAAGAAAGAGATCCGCATCGCCGCGCTGTTCAAGGAGGCCGCGCCGCAGTTCCTGCGCATGATCGTGGTGCACGAGCTGGCGCACTTCAAGGAGTCGGACCACAACAAGGCGTTCTATAAACTCTGTGAGTACATGATGCCGGGCTACCATCAGGTGGAATTCGACCTGCGGGTGTACCTCACCTATCGCGACTTGCAGGGCAAGCCCTAACCGTACAAGGCGACCGACCATGGATGTGAGCAAGACCAAGAGCAGCTTTTACCGCCGTCTCTATGTGGCCTACCTGATCGACAGCGGGCAAGCCAGCAGCGTACCGGCGCTGACCGAGTTGACGGGCATGCCCCGGCGCACGGCGCAGGACACGATTGCGGCGCTGGCCGACTTGGATATCGTGTGTGAGTTCGAACAGCAAGACGGCGGCCGCAACCATGCCGGGCATTATCGGATTCGGGATTGGGGCGCGATTGATCGGCGGTGGATCGAGTTGAATCTCGGGTCCATCAAACAGGTATTGGGTTATCCCTGAGGTTCTGCGGGGATTTGGCTGACGCCATCGGGGGCAAGTCGAATCGTCGCACCGCCCCTCCCACATTTGAATGCATTCACAGTTCAAACTGTGGGAGGGGGCTTGCCCCCGATGGCGGCCTCAAACGCGCCGCATACCAATATGTGGAATATCGTCTTCCAGGTATTCCTCGCCCGCCACCAGAAAACCATACCGACCGTAATACCCTTGCAAATGGGCCTGGGCTGACAGGAATATCGGCGTTTCTGGCCAGATATCGTCAATCTGCCTGAGGGTTTCCTGCATCATCAGGTGCCCCAGCCCGGTGCCGCGCGCCATGGGGGCCACGATTACCCGCCCGATCACCACATCGCCGCCCTGGGACTCCGGGTCCAACAGGCGCAGGTAAGCCACCAACTGGTCGTCCTGCCAGGCCATCAGGTGGTGGGTATCGCCTTCCAGGTCCTGCCCGTCGATGTCCTGGTAGATGCACTTCTGCTCGACGACAAAGACTTCGCTGCGCAGGCGCAGGATGGCGTAGAGCTGCTCCTTGCCCAGGTCATTGTGATGTTTGCAGACCCATTCGACTGTCATGGTGCGTTCTCTTTATCAATGTCTGTTCTGGATAGTAAGCGCGCCACGCCTTTGTGTCGAAATCAGCTATTTTTGTGAGTGACGTCAATTCGCCATCATTGTGTGCATCTGCCGTCGGCTTCTTGTGTAATCTGAACTACTGTTAGAGCCTCAGGCCTCGCCTGAGTAAGGGCTACCGCCTGCCTGCCAAGGACTTTAAGCATGCCGCGATTCTCTCGTGCCGTTGCTTTGATTGGAGTTTTATTGCTGGCCCAGCCAGTGTTCGCAGAGCGTCTGCGCCTGGTAGCGGATGCCTGGCCACCCTTTACCGATGCCACCTTGATCAATGGCGGGCTGGCCACCGACATTGTCACCACGGCCTTGGCCCGCGCCGGGTACGCCAGTGATTTCGAACAGGTGCCCTGGGCTCGCGCACTGATGGGGGTGGGCGATGGGCGCTATGACGTACTGATCAACGCCTGGTACGACGATGCTCGCACGCAGTTGGGGCAGTTTTCCGCGGAATACCTGGTGAACCGTGTGCGTTTTATCAAGCGCCGTGATGACCCGATCGAGTTCCAGAACCTTGAGCAATTGCACGATGAGCCTATCGCCGTGGTGCGCGGGTACGTGTATTCGCCGGCGTTCGACCAGGATGCGCAATTGCAGAAAGTCCCTGTGCATAACTTTGCCATGGCCGTGCGCATGCTTGCGGCGCAGCGCGTGCGGTTGACGGTGGAGGATGAATATGTGGCGCGCTATTACCTGTCACGCGAATCGGCGCGGGTGCGCAATGCGGTGGAGTTTTTGCCCAAGCCCTTGAGCGAAAATAGCCTGCATATCCTGGTCAGCCTGAAGAACCCTGAGCATGCGCAGATCGTCGCCAGCTTTGACCGCGAGATTGCCAGGATGAAGGCTGATGGCAGTTATGCGCTGTTGATGAAGGCCCATGGCATGTAGTGCCTGTGCGGGCCTCATCGGGAGCAAGCCCCCGATAGCGACCTAAGCCGCGCTGGTGTCCTTGATCAAATGCGCCGCCAAGGTGCGCAACGGCCCCAACTGCCGGCAAATCAACGCCAACTGCGTCTGCACCAACCGTTGCCCTTCATCGATCTCGTCCGGCATCTGCTCCAGGTCGGTTGCCAGCGCTTCCTCGGCATCACTCTGAATCGCAATCGGCTGTTTGTTGGCCAAGCCCTCGGCGATCTCATCGATGCTTGCCGCCAGTGTCTTGCCGGCGCCGTCGATCAAATGCTCACGCACCTCGGCCGGCAGTTGGGTTTCCCGATGCGCGCCGAGCCCAGATAAGTAGCTGAGAAGGGTGTGGGACAGCACCAGGAAGCGGAAGCCCACATCGGCTTCCTTACGGAAGTGCCCCGGTTCCATCAGCATATTGGCCAAGGTGGTGGACAGGGCCGCGTCGGCGTTATGCGCATTGCGTCGAGCCAGGCGGTAGGCCAGGTCATCGCGCTTGCCGGCAGCATACTGCTGCATGATTTGGCGCAGGTAGATGCTGTTGCAGGTCAGGGTGTTGGCCAGCACTTTGTTCAGGCGGCGGCCTTGCCAGTCCGGCAGGAACAGGAACACCGCCAGGCCGGCAATCACGCTGCCCAGCAACGTATCGAACAGGCGTGGCAGGAACAACCCGTAGCCATCGCCCACTTGGTTAAAGCAGAACAGCACCATCAAGGTGATCGCCGCCGTGGCCAGGGTGTAGCGGGTGGTGCGGTTGATAAAGAACACCAGGCCTGCGGCGATGGCGAACATCGATTGCACCAGCGGGCTGGGGAACAGGTCGAACAGTGCCCAGGCCACAGTGAGGCCGATGGCCGTGCCGATGATCCGCTGACCGAGCTTGCGCCGCGTGGCGCCATAGTTGGGCTGGCAGACGAACAGGGTGGTGAGGATGATCCAGTAGCCTTGGGACGCGTGGATCGCGTGCAGGACGCCATAGCCGACGGTCAGCGCCAGGGCCAGGCGCAAGGCGTGACGGAACAGCAGCGACGTCGGTGTGAGCTGGGTGCGCAGGCGCGTCCACATCTCCTTGAGGTTGCGCGGGGCGCGGTCCAGCAGGTTGCTGTCGGTAGCGTCGGCCAGGGCGTCGGGATTGCTGGCGTCGCCCAGCAGGCGATCCAGGGTCGAGAGGTTGGCCGCTAGGGCACGCAACGAGCGCAGCAGGCCGCGCCAGGCCGGGTTGCTCTGGATGCGCAGGTGTTCCAGGGAGGCATTCAGGTCGCCCAGGGCTTCGGCGAAGTGGGCGTCATAAATGAACGGCTGGCGCAGTTGGATCGACTCGGCCAGGGCCTGGCAGGCCTTGCCTTGCTGGCGCAGCAGGCGCTGGCAGCGGAACAGCACATCGCTGTGGAAGAACGCCTCGGCCAGGGCGTTGTAGGGGTAGTGGGACGAACTGGCGCGTTCATGGATGTCCTGGGCCAGGAAGTACAGCTTGAGGTAGCGGCTGACCTTCGAACCCGGTCGGCCATTGCCGACGCGGTGCAGGATGATTTCCTTGGCCGCATTGAGCGCCGCCACCACCCGGCCATTTTGCTGGGCCAGTTCCAGGCGCCGCGCCTCCACATCCAGTTGGCGGATCGGCTCGAACAGCGACGATTTAAGCTTGAGATAATGCCCCAACTCTCGAAACAGGCGCGCCAGGCTCTGCTGTACCGGCTGGTTGGAAAACAGCACCTGCCACAGCACCGACAACACGCCGTACCAGGCGGCACCGGCCACCAGCAGCAAGGGTTCATGCCAGAAATCGCTGACGGCGCCGCCGCGCTGGTCCACGCCGATCATGGTGTAGACCGATAGGATCAAGGTGGCCGAGGCAATCGCGCCATAGCGTTCGCCCAGGGCCCCGAGCATGGTCAGGCCGAAACTGGCCAGGGCCAGAGCGACTGCGAAAATCCAGGGGTAGGGGAACAGCAACTCCACGGACAGCGCGGCGATGCTGAAACACACCAGCGTCACCGCCAGGGCATTGAGGCGGCCCTGCCAACTGTCGTCGGTCTCGGCCAGGGCACTGGCGATGATCCCCAGGAACAGTGGGATCAGCAGTGTCATTTCATCCTGGTACCAGCACAGCGCCATGCTGCCGGTAAGGGCGATGAAGACCCGCACGCTATAACTGAATTTATCCAGCGCCCACAGGCGCCGCATGGACTGCTTGAACGAGGTCGATGACATGAAGTCTGGAGTCTTCCGGGACGTTGCCGCTAAATTGAGCTATCAAGGACGCCACGGCAAGCGTGGCGATCACATCTGACAGCAAATTATTCCCAGGCACACCACAAATCAAAATGTGGGAGGGGTACATCCTTCAGACGTACTGCGCTGCGGCGTAACCCGACGCCCACGCCCACTGAAAGTTAAACCCGCCCAGGTGCCCGGTCACATCCAGCACTTCCCCAATAAAGTACAAGCCCGGGCTTTTCAGTGATTCCATGGTCTTGGACGACACTTCCCGCGTATCCACGCCGCCCAGCGTTACTTCGGCGGTGCGATAACCTTCGGTGCCTGCCGGCACCAATTGCCAGTTCCCCAGCTTGTTGGCGATATCCGCCACTTCGGCATGGGTGTACTGCTTCATCGGTTTGGACACGAACCAGGTTTCCGACAGCAAGTTGGCCATTTTCTTGGTGAAGATTTCACCCAGCAAGGTTTTCAGCTCGCTGTTGGGCCGCTCGACCTGTTGCTGTTGCAGCCAGCTGTGGGCGTCGTGGTCGGGCAGCAGGTTGATCTCGACTGTGTCGCCGGGCTCCCAGTACGAAGAAATCTGCAAGATCGCCGGGCCGCTCAGGCCGCGGTGGGTAAACAGAATGTTCTCGCGAAAGCTCTGGCCGTTGCAGCTGACCAGGCAATCCACCGAGGTGCCGGACAGCTCGCCGCACAAGTCCTTGAGCTGGTCGGTGATGGTGAACGGCACCAGCCCGGCGCGGGTCGGCAGCAGTTCGTGGCCGAACTGCCTGGCCACTTGATAGCCAAATCCGGTAGCGCCCAGGGTTGGAATCGACAGGCCGCCGGTGGCGATCACCAGGGATTCGCAGCGCAGTTCACCCAAGGTGGTCTGCAACTGGTAGCCGTTGTCGAGCTTGGCGATTTCCTGGATAGACGTATCCAGGTGCAGGCTCACGCCGGTCTGGATGCATTCGTCGAGCAACATGCCGAGGATGTCGCTGGACTTGTTATCGCAAAACAGTTGGCCGAGTTTCTTCTCGTGGTACGGCACGCCGTGCTTGGCCACCAGGCCGATGAAATCCCACTGGGTATAACGGGCCAGGGCGGACTTGCAGAAGTGCGCGTTGTGCGAAAGGAAGTTGGCCGGCTCGGTGTACAGGTTAGTGAAATTGCAGCGGCCACCGCCGGACATCAGGATCTTCTTGCCGGCCTTGTTGGCATGGTCGATCAACATCACCTTGCGCCCACGCCCCGCAGCGGTCAGGGCGCACATCAAGCCTGCGGCGCCGGCGCCAATGATCACAACTTCGGTCGAGCGCACAGCAATGTCCTCATACAAGTTCTAATTTGAAATACAGTCAAATGTGGGAGGGGGCTTGCCCCCGATGGCGGTGGACCAGTCAATTCATCAGGTGACTGACACACCGCCATCGGGGGCAAGCCCCCTCCCACATTTTGATCTCCATTGGATCGGAGATTTTTTACAGGATGCGAACGCGCAACGAACGGCCCTTGATCTTGCCGTCATTCAAACGCTGCAACGCCTGCTTGGCGACGCCACGCTCCACGGCCACGAAGGCCTGGAAGTCAAAGATCGCGATCTTGCCCACCTGGGCGCCTGGGATGCCGGCTTCCCCGGTCAATGCGCCAAGGATATCGCCCGGGCGCACTTTGTCTTTACGGCCGGCGGCGATGCACAGGGTGCTCATCTGCGGCAGCAGCGGGCCACCGCTTTGCGGCTTGAGGTTGTCCAGTTGGTCCCAGTTCAGCGGCGACTTTTGCAGTTGCTCGATGGCCTGGGCGCGGTGCGCTTCGGACGGCGCCACCAGGCTGATGGCGATGCCGGTCTCACCGGCACGACCGGTACGGCCGACGCGGTGGATGTGGATTTCCGAGTCGCGGGCCAGTTCGACGTTGATCACCATGTCCAGCGAGTCGATGTCCAGGCCACGGGCGGCGACGTCGGTCGCCACCAGCACCGAGGTGCTGCGGTTGGCGAACATCGCCAGTACCTGGTCGCGGTCGCGCTGTTCCAGGTCGCCATGCAGGCCGACGGCGGAAATACCTTTGGACGTCAGGTGGTCGACGGTTTCCTGCACTTGCTGCTTGGTGAAGCAGAACGCCACGCACGATGCCGGGCGGAAGTGCGCGAGGACTTTCGTCACCGCGTCCATGCGCTCTTCCGGCGAGATTTCGAAGAAACGCTGCTCGATCTGGTCGTCGGAGTGGAAGGCTTCGGCTTTGACTTGCTGCGGCGCGCGCATGAACTTGGAGGCCAACTGCTTGATGCTCACCGGGTAGGTGGCCGAGAACAGCAGGGTCTGGCGGCGTGCCGGGGTCTTGCTGATGATGTCTTCGATGGCGTCGTAGAAGCCCATGTCGAGCATGCGGTCGGCTTCGTCGAGGATCAGCGTGTTCAAGCCATCGAGCACCAGCGAACCCTTGCGCAGGTGCTGCTGGATACGGCCCGGGGTGCCGACGATCACGTGGGCGCCATGTTCCAGGGAGGCGATCTGCGGGCCGAGGGACACGCCACCGCACAGGGTCAGCACCTTGATGTTGTCTTCGGCACGGGCCAGGCGACGGATTTCCTTGGCGACCTGGTCGGCCAGCTCACGGGTCGGGCACATCACCAGGGCCTGGCAGCCGAAGTAGCGCGGGTTGATCGGGTTCAGCAGGCCGATGCCGAAGGCGGCGGTCTTGCCACTGCCGGTCTTGGCCTGCGCGATCAGGTCCAGCCCCTTGAGGATCACCGGCAAGCTTTGCGCCTGGATCTGCGTCATCTCGGCATAACCCAGCGAGTCGAGGTTAGCCAGCATGGCGGCGGAGAGCGGCAAAGTATTAAAAGCGGTGGCGATGGTGGTCACGGGACTGGCTCTGCAAAACAAAATGTCGCGCAGTGTACCAGCCCTATGGGATTTTCCCTGCAAGTTCTCGACGAGACGCCTGCTAGTGCTCGATGTGGTGTTCGCGGCTGACCACACGTTTGCCGTCTTTTGGCGACAATTGCAGGAAGATCGCCGCCGCCAGCATCGCCATGATGCCCACCGTGAGGAAGGTCAGTTGGAACGCGCCGAGTACCGTGCTGACGCCGTCGTTGCCCGATTCGGCGGTGAAGCCCCCGAGCAACGCACCGGCGCAGGCCACCCCCAGGCTCAGGGACAATTGCGCCACCACCGACAGCAAACTGTTGCCGCTGCTGGCCTGGGCGTCGTCGAGGTCGATCAGGGTCACGGTGTTCATGGCGGTAAATTGCAGGGAGTTGATCGCCCCCAGCACCGCCAGCATGCCCAGCAACAGCGGGTAGGGAGTTTGCTCGCTGACCAGGCCCATGCTCGCCAGCATGATGCCCAGGGCCAGGGTGTTGCCGGTCAACACCACGCGATAACCCAGGCGCTCGATCAGCGGGCGCGCCACCGACTTGGCGAACATCGCCGCGGCCGCCAGGGGCAGCATGCTCATCCCGGCCTGGGACGGCGAATACCCCAGGGCCACTTGCAGCAGCAACGGCACCAGGAACGGCAAGGCACCGCTGCCCAGGCGCGCGAACAGGTTGCCGAGGATGCCCACCGCAAAGGTGCGGGTCTTGAACAGCGCCGGCGAGAACAGCGGGTTATCGATATGCCCGGCGCGCAGCCAATACGCCGCCAGGCACGCCAACCCGCCGAACAGCAGCAACATCACCCGCAGGTGCGGCAGGTGCAGTTCGCCCAAGCCTTCCATGGCAATGGTGATCAGCACCATCGCTGCGCCGAACAGCATGAAGCCGATGCCGTCGAAGCGCGTACGTTCGCTGCCGCGCAGGTCGGGGATGAGTTTCCATACGGCATAGCAACCGATCATGCCCACCGGCAGGTTGATCAGGAAGATCCAGTGCCACGTCAGGTATTGCACCATCCAACCGCCCATGGTCGGGCCGAGCAAGGGCCCGAGCAGGCCGGGGATGGTAATGAAACCCATGATCCGCACCAGTTCGGAGCGGGGGTAAGCACGTAGAACCACGAGCCGGCCAACCGGCAGCATCAACGCACCGCCGAGGCCCTGGATAACCCGTGCGCCCACCAGCATGGTCAGGCTGCTGGACAGGGCGCACAGCAAGGAGCCGATGCTGAACAGCATGATTGCGCCGAAGAAGATTTTCTTGGTGCCGAAGCGGTCGGCGATCCAGCCCGAGGCCGGGATCAGCAAGGCGACGGTGAGCATGTAGGCGATCACCACCCCTTGCATGCGCAGCGGGTTTTCCGCCAGGTCCCGGGCCATGGCCGGCAGTGCCGTGTTGAGAATCGTCCCATCCAGCGATTGCATGAAGAAGGCAATCGCTACCACCCAGGGGAGCCAGCGGGCGGTCTTGGCATCGAGAGGGGCACGATCTGGCATGGGGTACCTTTTTGTTAGCCGGCTATGTGTCGGCGATTATGCGCCATTCGTCGCTCCTTTTCCCACTGGCGGTTCGTCTAAATCCGACAGCTTTGCGTGCTCTCCCACCAAGAAGTCCAACAGCGCGCGGTGCACCGCCAGGGCTGATTCACGGGACTCCAGGTCGAGTAAATGCCCGGTATGTTCCGCCACGGCAAAGCTGCTGCGACCGACGTAGTGCTTGAACAACTGGGCATCGGTGGCCGGGGTGTATTCGTCCAGCGTGCCGTTGAGAAAGTGCACCGGGGTTTCGATCTGTTTGAGCTGGGGCAGGTAGTTGCCATCGCCCAGCGCCAACACCTGGTGGATATGGAAACGCGCCTGGCGGTACTCGGTGGTGGCCATGTTCGACAGGTGCCGATGGTTGTTGCGCTTGAGCCGGGGCGACAGGTATTTGCCGACGGTCTCGTTGAGCAAGTGGCCGACGGCGGATTTGTCATCGGCCTCGATCAGCACGCGTACCCGCTCCACATAGTCGAGCATGGCCTGGTTCAGGTTGGGCGCCAGGGCCATGACTACCGAACTTTCGATCGACGGCGGGTTATGCGCCAGGGTCAGCAGCGTGGAGATACCGCCCCACGAGGCCGACACCAGGTGGTTGACCTGGAAGCGCTCGACCAGCGCGCGCAGGATTTGGACTTCGTCGTCCTTGGTCACCAGGTCCAGGTCGGTGTTGTACTCGCGCGAATAGCCGGAGAACGGCAGGTCGAACAACAGCACATTGAAATGCTCGGCCAGGCATTTGCTGGTGCGGGCGAATGAGCGTGTGGTGGACAGTGCGCCATTGACCATCAAGATGGTCTTCTTTTCCGAATCGTTTCCTAGCTGCTCAACATGAACGTTGTAGTGCTTGAACAGCTTTTCAATGACAAAACTTCCATGGTTCATGTCAACGCTCCAGCTTGCCCTTCCCGGGCAAGGTCATGCTCTCGTGGATGAGGTGGCGGGGGGCCACTAACTCTTATAACGAGGTTTTTCGCAGGCGACAACAGGCTGCCCATGCAGACTGGGAGGAAGAGAATTTACGGTAGGAAGGGCTGAAACCGGGATGCCCGAAATCAGCACAGGACAATGTGGGAGGGAGCTTGCTCCCGATGGCGGTGTATCAGCAAAGTACTCATTGACTGACACACCGCCATCGGGGGCAAGCCCCCTCCCACAGGGGTTGTATTTACAGGGTCAGGGTCAGGCGTTTAACCAGGGCGCCCGGCAACAGGTTGGAGGCGGTATTGCGCTGGCTATAGGTACTGGCCGACAGCAGCAGTTCCCGATCGGCGGTCAGGGCTTCCAACTGCGACCCGAGCAAGCTGTAGACGCTGTCATCAAAGCGCATGGTGCTGACCGGCGCCTTGATCTCACCGTCCTCCACCCAGAACGTGGCGAAGCGCGTCATGCCGGTCAGGCGGGCGGCCGGCAGGTCGGAGTAGTTCAGGTACCACAGGTTGCTGATATACAGCCCGGTGCCCAGTTGCTTGAGGATATCGGCCTGGGCCAAGGTGCCCGCCGCCATCTGCAAGGCACTGGGGGATTCGTCGCGGCTGGCGCCGTTGGCGCTGAGGCCGTATTCAGCGGCGCTGCGCGAGTTCACCAGTTGGCCGTCGGCTTTGCCGGCGTTGATCAGCGTGACATCGCTGCGCGGGTAGCCCTCGGTGGAAAACGCCTGGCTCAGGGAGCCGCTGATCTGCTCATCCACCGTCACCAGCGGGCTCAGCGATTGTTCGCCGGCATACAACCGTTGCAACGAGCTGCCTTTGCTGGCGATGGCCTGGGCGGAAAAACCACCCCAGGTGATGATGCTGATGATTTCTTCCAGCGCCGCGGGGGCCAGGTAGGCGCGGTATTGCCCAGGCGCCAGTGTGTGCAGCGGGCGGTCGAGGAACTCCAGCTGTTGGCGGGCCAGTTGGAAGCGCCGGGCGAACTCATCGCTGTTCCAGGTGTGCCCGGCATAACTGGCTTTCACCGCTTCGCCATTGGCGTGGAACAGGCTGAAATCGAAGTTGAAGCTATTGGCCTGGTGCCAGCCAAATGCGCCGTTTGAACTGGCAAAGCCACGGCTGATCGGGCCTGCGGCATAAAAGCCGACCAGGTCGACGCCGTGCGCCGCCTGGCTGATTTCCTCCAGCACCTGCGCCAGGTCGGGCAGGGGGCGCGCCTGTTCGTTGTGGCTTTGCCAGGCGTTGTGGTTGAGCAGCAAGTACGGGTCGTGCGGCAGCAGTGGCAAGGTTTCACGCAACTGTTGCAGGCCGTCGGCGAGGCGCTGGCGGTCCAGCTCCGGTTCGCCGGCCAGGGTGATGCCCAGGTCGGCATGGCGGCCGTCGTTGATCAGTTTGAGGGTGAGGCTGGCCTGCCGCACCTGCCCGGCCTGACGCACCTTGGCGTGGTTGAAACGCACGAACTCGGACGATTCGGCGGCATAGCCCAGGTGAAATTGTTCCTTGTCGGTGAGGGCTTGCTTGAGCCACTGCACCAATGCCTTGAAGTTGTTCATCAGGCATCTCCCCCGAATACATCAACGTTGCTGAACACACAGGCGGGCGAGGCATGGCCGACGCGGATCACCTGGTTGGGTTCGCCTTTGCCGCAGTTGGGCGTGCCCAGGACCTTGAAGGTGCTGGCGTCGCCCACTGCGCTGAGGTTGCGCCAGAACTGCGCGGAGATAGCCCGGTAGTTGGGGTTTTTTACCACGCCCTTGAGCTCACCGTTTTCAATCAACTGGCCCCACTCGCAGCCGAACTGGAATTTATTGCGCGCATCGTCGATCGACCACGAACGGTTGGTCGACATCAGGATGCCGTGTTCGATGCCGCCAATCAGTTGCGCCAGGCTCTTATCGCCGGCTTCGATATTCAGGTTGGCCATGCGGTCGATCGGCGGGCGGTTCCAACTGCTGGCACGGCTGTTGGCCACACCGTTCATGCCCGAACGGAATTGCGACAGCGCGCCGCCCAACGGCTTGAGCAGCAGCCCTTCGCGGATCAGGAACTGCTTGCTGGCGGCGCTGCCGTCGTCGTCATGGCTATAACTGGCAAGTTGTTCGGGAATGTCCGGGTCGAACGTCACGTTCAACAGCGTGGAGCCGTATTGCAGGTGACCGAAGTCGCTGGCCTTGACGAAGCTGGTGCCTGCGTAATTGCGCTCATCACCCAGGATGCGGTCGAGCTCCAGTGGATGGCCGATGGATTCGTGGATTTGCAGGATCATCTGGTCGGGCATCAGCAGCAGGTCGCGCGGACCTTGGGGCGTATTCGGCGCCAGCAGCAGTTGCAGGGCTTCGTCGGCGATGCGGGGTGCGGCGCCGACCAGGCCAAAACGCTCGATCACGTCAAAGCTGCCTTGCTGGCCGAAGTTGCTGCCGCCGAGGGTACGGGTCTGGCTGTCGTTGCCGTCGTAGGCCGTGACGTTGACGCCGGGGAATACGAACCGTTGGGCCTGGCGCAGTTCGGCCCCGGCATTGTTGAGGTAGATCTGCTCGACGTGGCTCAGGCCGAGGCTGACTTCCCAGTTGACCAGGCGTTCGTCGCGGGGCACAGCGGCGGATTCATCACCCAGCAGTTGGTAGCAGTCGCTCAAGGAAGGGAAGGCTTGCGCAAGGTTCGGTGACAGGTAGTCGGCCACGTCGCTGGAGACTTGTTGATCGCGCAGGTCGAGCAGGGCGTGAGGCTTGATCAGGCGCGCTTGCTGTTCGGCACGTTCAAGGGCCGCTTGCAGGCCGGCCAGGGAAATATCGTGGGTCGCGGCATAGGCTTCGACGCCGTTGACACGCACGGTGAGCATGGCGCCTGCGTCGTGGTTCAGGTGTGGCGGTTCGGCGACGTTCTTGCGCACCGACAGGTAGTGGCCGGACTCACGTACGTAGCGCAGGGAGAAGAAGTCGGCGGTGGTGCGCAGGGCACTGAAATGTTTTTTGAGTGTGGCGTGGTGTTCGAACATGGGGCCTTCCTTGTGGGCGGCTCAGCGCGGGCAGGCAAACAGAGTAGGCCTGGGCTGGGGGCTGATCAAGGAAAGTGTAGAGGCAAGGTTTGCAGTGCCTGATCGGGCCCTATCGGGGGCAAGCCCCCTCCCACACTTGATTTGTGAATACATTCAAATGTGGGAGGGGGCTTGCCCCCGATGCAGGCGCCTCGGTGTATCAGTTACTGCGCAGTCGGCCCCACTTCACGCAGCGGCTTGCCACGCACCGGCGCGGTGCCTGCCACGTAGTAGTCGGCGGTGCTGCGCGGCAGCGGCTTGCGACCACGGATCTTGTCGGCGATTTTCTCGGCGATCATGATCGTCGGCGCGTTCAGGTTGCCGGTGGTGATGATCGGCATGATCGACGCATCGACCACACGCAGGCCTTGCATGCCATGCACGCGGCCTTCGCCATCGACCACGGCCATCTCATCGGTGCCCATCTTGCACGAGCAGGACGGGTGGAACGCGGTTTCGGCGTGTTCGCGGATGAACTTGTCGAGTTGCTCATCGGTTTGCACCTCGATGCCCGGGCTGATTTCGCGGCCGCGGTACGGGTCCAGCGCCGGCTGTTGCATGATTTCGCGGGTCAGGCGGATGCCGTCGCGAAACTCCTGCCAATCCTGCTCGGTGGCCATGTAGTTGAAGAGGATGCTCGGGTAGTCCCGTGGGTTCTTCGACTTCAGTTGCACGCGGCCACGGCTTGGCGAGCGCATGGACCCCATGTGCGCCTGGAAACCGTGCTCTTTCACGCCGTTGCTGCCGTTGTAGTTAATCGCTACCGGCAGGAAGTGGTACTGGATGTTCGGCCAATCGAATTCTTCACGGGTACGGATAAAACCGCCGGCCTCGAACTGGTTGCTGGCGCCGATGCCAGTGCCGTTGAACAGCCACTCGGCACCGATGGCCGGCTGGTTGTACCAGAGCAGCGATGGGTACAGCGACACCGGTTGGGTGCAGGCGTATTGCAGGTACAGCTCAAGGTGGTCTTGCAGGTTTTCGCCGACACCGGGCAGGTCATGGACCACCGGAATGTCGAGGCTTTCCAGCAGTTTGGCCGGGCCGACACCGGAGCGTTGCAGCAGTTGCGGCGAGGCGATTGCGCCGCTGCACACCAGCACTTCCTTGCGGGCGCGGGCTTCGACGCGCTCTTCGGCAGCACCGATCAGGTAACGCACGCCAACGGCACGCTTGCCTTCGAACAACACTTTGTCGGTCAGGGCGTGGGTGACGATGGTCAGGGTCGAACGCTTTTTGGCCGTGTCCAGGTAACCGCGCGCGGTGCTGGCGCGTCGGCCGTTTGGCGTGACGGTACGGTCCATCGGGCCGAAGCCTTCCTGCTGGTAGCCGTTCAAGTCTTCGGTACGCGGGTAACCGGCCTGTACGCCGGCTTCGACCATGGCGTGGAACAGCGGGTTGTTGCCGGCTTTGGGCGTCGTCACGCTGACCGGGCCGTCGCCGCCGTGGTAGTCGTTGGGGCCGATGTCACGGGTTTCGGCTTTACGGAAATACGGCAGGCAGTCGAGGTAGGTCCAGTCTTCCAGACCGGGCAGTTTCGACCAGTTGTCGTAGTCCAGGGCGTTGCCACGGATGTAGCACATGCCGTTGATCAAGGAAGAGCCACCCAGGCCCTTGCCGCGCCCGCATTCCATACGGCGGCCGTCCATGTGTGGCTCTGGATCGGTTTCGTAGGCCCAGTTGTAGCGGCGGCCTTGCAGCGGGAATGCCAGGGCGGCGGGCATCTGGGTACGGAAGTCGAGACGGTAGTCAGGACCGCCGGCTTCCAGCAGCAGGACGGTGACGCCTTCGTCTTCGGTCAGACGGGTCGCCAGGGTATTACCGGCGGAGCCGGCACCCACAATGATGTAATCGTATTCTTGGGACATAAATGCACCCTCTTTGAAGTGTGGTCAGGTCGGGCCTCATCGGGGGCGAGCCCCCTCCCACACTGACTGTGTTCACAGTTTCAGATGTGTAAACACAGTCAAATGTGGGAGGGGGCTTGCCCCCGATGGCGGCCTGACAGGCAATACAAGACCCGGGTCTTAGAACACCGAGGCGTAGTCGCCCAGCTCAACCTGTACCGATTTGATGCGAGTGAAGTTGTTCAACGAGCTGATCCCGTTCTCACGGCCCACACCCGACTGCTTGTAGCCACCGACCGGCATCTTCGCGTCGGACTCGCCCCAGGCGTTGATCCAGCAGATACCCGCTTCCAGCTGGTGAATCACGCGGTGGGCGCGGTTCAGGTCCTTGGTGACCAGGCCGGCGGCCAGGCCGAAGTCAGTGTCGTTGGCGCGGCGGATCACTTCTGCTTCGGTCTCGTAAGTGAGGATGCTCATCACCGGGCCGAAGATTTCTTCACGGACGATGGTCATCTCGTCGGTGCAGTCAGTGAATACGGTCGGGGCCACATAGGCGCCTTTGGCGAAGGCACCATCGGTCAGGCGATCGCCGCCGCACAGTACGCGGGCGCCTTCTTCCTTACCTTTGGCGATGTAGCCCAGCACGCTTTCCATGTGGGCGAAGCTGACCAGCGGGCCGAAGTTGGTGTTGGCATCTTGCGGGTCGCCCACGCGGATGCGCGCAACACGCTCGGCAATCTTGGCTTCGAACGCGGCTTGCAGGTGCTTTGGCACAAACACGCGCGTGCCGTTGGTGCAGACCTGGCCGGAGCTGTAGAAGTTGGCCATCATCGCAATGTCGGCGGCGCGATCCAGGTCGGCGTCGTCGAAAATGATCAGCGGGGACTTGCCGCCCAGTTCCATGGTCACTTCCTTGAGCGAAGAGCTCGAAGCGCTGGCCATGACTTTTTTACCGGTGTCGGTGCCGCCGGTGAACGAGACTTTCTCGATGCGCGGGTGTTCGGTCAGCCAGGTGCCGACTTCACGGCCGCTGCCGGTCAAGACGTTGAATACACCGGCTGGAACGCCGGCCTCGGTGTAGATCTCGGCCAGTTTCAAGGTGGTCAGCGAGGTGACTTCGCTGGGCTTGAAGATCATCGCGTTACCGGCGGCCAGGGCTGGCGCGGATTTCCACAGGGCGATCTGGATCGGGTAGTTCCACGCGCCGATACCGGCGACCACGCCCAGCGGCTCGCGACGGGTGTAGACGAACGAGGTATCGCGCAGTGGGATCTGCTCGCCTTCGATGGCCGGCACCAGGCCTGCGTAGTATTCCAGCACGTCGGCGCCGGTGACGATGTCGACGTACTGGGTTTCAGAGAAGGCTTTACCGGTGTCCAGGGTTTCCAGGGCGGCCAGTTCGTCGTTGCGCTCGCGCAGGATGTCGACGGCGCGACGCAGGATGCGCGAACGCTCCATGGCGGTCATGGCGGCCCAGATTTTCTGGCCTTTTTCAGCGCTGACCACGGCACGTTCAACGTCGTCTTTCGTGGCGCGTTGCACTTGGGCGAGAACTTCACCGTTAGCCGGGTTGATGGCTTCGAAGGTGGCATCGCTGCCAGCGTCGCTGTAGCCGCCGTCAATGTAGAGTTTTTGCAGGTCGAAACGGGCCATAAAGTCCTCGCAAGTGCATAAGTGGTTGGCGTTACCCGCCGCAAAGTGGGCCATAAGGGTGTGGCAACACTGAGTGGCGGACGTTCAGGGGTTGAGCGGTTATGTGTGCTCTAACTCACCTGCTTGGCCAATTGGAAATCCATGTATTCGTAAGCGATCCGTTGCGCCTGCGCCGTGTCGAAAGCGTCTCCCGACAGGGCGCCGCGCAACCACAAACCGTCGATCAGGGCCGCCAGGCCTCGGGCTGCTTTGCGTGCGTGCGGCAGCGGCAGCACTCGGCGGAACTGGCAGCACAGGTTGGAATACAGACGTTGATCGTTGATCCGCTGCAACCTGTGCAAAGACGGGTGGTGCATGCTGGCGGCCCAGAAGGCCAGCCAGGTTTTCATTGCCGGTCCATTGACCTGGCTCGCATCGAAGTTCCCCCCGATGATCACCTGAATGTGGGCCCGTGGGCTGTCATCCTTCAGCGCCAGCCTGCGTTCATGGACGTTCTCGATCAGCACGTTCATCAGGTAGCGCATCGTCGCGGCGATCAGGCCGTTCTTGTCCTGAAAGTAGTGACTGATGATGCCGTTCGAAACACCGGCCAGACGCGCGATCAGCGCAATGCTGGCATCTCCCATCCCGACCTGATCGATGGCCGTCAGCGTGGCTTCGATCAACTGTTGGCGGCGTATGGGTTGCATACCGACCTTGGGCATGTAGCACCTCTCCTTA
The DNA here is from genome assembly GCF_057808775.1 of Pseudomonas sp. FG86. Lineage (NCBI taxonomy): Bacteria > Pseudomonadati > Pseudomonadota > Gammaproteobacteria > Pseudomonadales > Pseudomonadaceae > Pseudomonas > Pseudomonas sp. FG86. The sequence goes on from NZ_JBMDIS010000017.1 coordinate 62,285, forward strand.
GGCCTGCCGACGCGCGATCAACGTTCGTCGACTTGAAGGCCAGTCTATTTTGTTTTGATTGAACGTTCAATCAACAAAGAATAAGCTCTGCGACAAATGGTCGCTGCCTACAGGTATTTCCTACCCGAGGCCAACGACATCTGACACCTGGAAAACCCTTGAAACACCCGCTGTACCGCTACGGCGGGGGCCATGGATTTTCGGGGTGTCTTTATAACACCCGTCCGTCGACTGCCGAAAAATCGATGGCGCGGGATAACCGCTGCCTTGTGTTTCTCTCTCGCACTGCCTGGAGCATCTGCGCCATGAGTTCTGCCTCTCTTATAAAGACCCCGCCAGAAAAGGTGCGGGTCAACGGTTGGGTGTTCTACACCTCCACCGCATTGATTCTGTTGTTGACCGCCATCCTGATCATCGCCCCGCAAGAGGCCGGGCGCATGCTCGGCATCGCACAGGCGTGGCTGTCGAAAAGCTTCGGCTGGTACTACATGGTGGTCATCGCCGCCTACCTGGTGTTCGTGGTGGGCCTGGCGTTTTCCTCCTACGGCAAGCTGAAACTAGGCAGCAAGGACGACACCCCGGACTTCAGCTACGGCGCCTGGGCCGGCATGTTGTTTTCGTCGGGCATCGGCATTTCGTTGCTGTACTTCGGCGCCTCGGAACCGTTGGACCACTACTTCAACCCGCCTGAAGGCGCAGCGGCCAGCAACGGTGCGGCACGCCAGGCGTTGCAACTGACCTTCCTGCACTGGGGCCTGCATGGCTGGGCGATCTATGCGTTGGTCGGCCTGGCCGTGGCGTACTTCGCGTATCGCCATAACCAGCCGCTGGCGCTGCGTTCGGCGCTTTACCCGCTGGTGGGCGAACGGTGGGTCAAGGGCGCGGCCGGGCATGCCGTGGACGGTTTCGGCATGTTCGTGACCCTGCTGGGCCTGGTGACCAACCTGGGCATCGGCTCGATGCAGGTGTCGTCCGGGCTGGAAAACCTGTTCGGCATGGCGCACAGCAACACGAACCTGTTGATCGTCATCATCGTGATGAGCACCGTGGCGACCATTGCTGCCGTGTCGGGCGTGGAGAACGGCATTCGTCGCCTGTCCAACCTCAACATCGTGCTGTTCAGCGGCCTGCTGATCTTTGTGCTGTTGTTCGGCCCGACCTTGCACTTGCTCAACGGCCTGGTGCAGAACACCGGTGACTACCTCAACGGCATCATCCTGAAAACCTTCGACCTGTATGTGTACGAAGGCGACGCCGACAAGACCGAGCGCTGGATGGGCCTGTGGACCCTGTTCTACTGGGCCTGGTGGATTTCCTGGGCGCCTTTCGTGGGCATGTTCATCGCGCGTATTTCCCGGGGCCGCACGGTGCGTGAATTGGTCGCCGGCGTGCTGTTGATCCCGCTGGGCTTTACCTTGGCGTGGCTGTCGATCTTCGGCAACTCGGCACTGGACTTGGTGCTCAACCACGGTGCGGTAGAGTTGGGCAAGACGGCGCTGGAACAACCGTCCATGGCCATCTACCAACTGCTGGAGCATTACCCCGCGTCGAAAATCGTGATTGGCGTGTCGATCTTTGTAGGCTTTGTGCTGTTTTTGACCCCGGCGGACTCCGGCGCGGTGATGATGGCGAACCTTTCCTGCAAGGGGGGCAACGTGGATGAGGATGCGCCGCACTGGCTGCGGATCTTCTGGTCGGCGGTGATCACCCTGGTGACGATCGGCCTGCTGTTTGCGGGTAACTTCGAAGCCATGCAAACCATGGTGGTGCTGGCGGGGCTGCCGTTCTCGGTGGTGCTGATCTTCTTTATGTTCGGTTTGCACAAGGCGATGCGCCAGGACGTGGCGACGGAGCTGGAGCAGGCGCAGTTGGCCGAGCGTGGTCGTCGTGGTTTCAGCGAACGCCTGAGCGCGTTGGACCTGCAACCGAGCCAGGCCACCGTGCAACGCTTTATGGACAAGCATGTAACGCCGGCGTTGGAAGAAGCCGCGACGGTGTTGCGCGAGCAGGGACTGGAAGTGCAGACCCTGTTGGGCAAATCCAAGCGCTGCATTGGCGTGCGCATCGAGAGGGAAGAGGGTAATCCGTTTGTCTACGAAGTCAGCCTGGATGGCTACTCGACGGCGTCGGACGACCTGCCCGAGGAAGAGCGCACCCGTTACTACCGTGCTGAGGTGTACCTGCATAACGGGCCTCAGGAGTACGACCTGATGGGCTTCGCCCAGGAACAGATCACCCGGGACGTGCTCGATCAGTTTGAAAGCCATCGGCAGCTCCTTGGCCGTGTCTATAGCTGATAGTTGAACGCCTGGCAGTGTCCTCACTGACGCTGCTGGGTCTAAATGTGTAAACAGAGCTAAATGTGGGAGGGGGCTTGCCCCCGATAGCAGTGGATCAGTAATAAATGTACTGACTGACATACTGCAATCGGGGGCAAGCCCCCTCCCACATTGACCCGGCTTCTACATTGGGATTTGCAGTGTTTGTTAGCCCAGGTTCTTGCCTAGCAAGGCGTGGTACAGCTCACTGTCGCCCAAGATCCCCACCACCTGGTTGTTGTCATGCAACACCAGCTTGTTCCCCGTCTGATAACGAATCTGCAGCGCATCGCGCATGCCGATATTCGAATCCACCAGCGTCGGCAACCGCCCCAGGCCTTCCACCGCTTGCCCGGGTGCCCAGTTCTGCAGGTTCATCACCGCGCCATTCTGGCGGGCGCCCTTGATGGTGTTGCCTTCGGCCAGGTCCAGCCACGAGTCGCCGCCCGGATCGAGACACACCGAACCGTTGACGCGCTTGCAGTTGTCCAGTGTGCGCATCAGGCTGCGCCCGCACAGTACGTTCAGCGGGTTGGTGTGGGCGACGAAGGTGCGCACATAGTCATCCGCCGGGTTCAGCACGATTTCTTCCGGCACGCTGTACTGGATGATCTTGCCGTCTTTCATGATCGCGATACGGCTGCCGAGCTTGAGGGCTTCGTCGAGGTCGTGGCTGACGAACACGATGGTCTTGCTCAGCTTGCTTTGCAGTTCCAGCAGTTCGTCCTGCAAGCCCTGGCGGATCAGTGGGTCGAGGGCCGAGAAGGGTTCATCCATCAGCAGGATATCGGCGTCCATCGCCAGCGCGCGGGCCAGGCCGACGCGTTGCTGCATGCCGCCGGACAGTTCGTCGGGCTTCTTGTTGCGCCACTGGGTCAGGCCCACCAGTTCGAGTTTCTCGTCCACCAGCTTGCGCCGGTCTTTCTCCGGGCGGCCCTGCATTTCCAGGCCGAAGCTGATGTTCTCGCGCACCGTCAGCCAGGGCATCAGGGCGAACTTCTGGAACACCATGGCGATGCGCTTGGTGCGCATCATTTTCAGCTCCGCCGGGGTGCAGGAAGCGATGTCGATCTGGCGCCCTTCATGCTCCACGAACAGCTGGCCACGGCTGACCGTATTGAGGCCGTTGATGCAGCGCAGCAGGCTCGATTTGCCGGAACCGGACAGGCCCATCAGCACGCAGATTTCACCTTTCTCGACATCCAGGCTGGCTTTTTCTACGCCGACAATCTGCCCGGTTTTTTTCAGGATCTCGTTACGGCTCATGCCCTGGTCCAGCAGCTTGAGCGCTTCGCGTGGGTCTTTGGAGAAGATCACATCGACATTGTCGAATCGGATAATGCTCATGCATCACCCCCTACTTTGGCGTCGGGTTGTTTGCAGATGCGGTCGAGCATGATGGCCAGCAATACGATCGCCAGGCCGGCTTCAAAGCCCAGGGCGATATCGGCGGTGTTCAGCGCGTTGACCACCGGCTTGCCGAGGCCATCGGCACCCACCAGGGCGGCGATCACCACCATCGACAACGACAGCATGATGCATTGGGTAATGCCGGCAGCGATGCTCGGCATGGCGTGGGGCAGTTCAATGCGCGAGAGCAACTGACGGCGCGAGCAGCCAAAGGCCTTGCCGGCGTCCATCAACTCTTGCGGTACATCGCGGATACCCAGGTAGGTCAGGCGGATCGGCGCGGCAATCGCGAACACCACCGTGGAAATCAGCCCGGGCACCACACCCAGCCCGAAGAGGGTCAGGGTAGGGATGAGGTAGACGAAGGTCGGTACGGTCTGCATCAGATCGAGCACCGGCCGCATCAGGGTGTAGAACATCGGCTTGTGCGCGGCAACAATGCCCAGCGGCACTCCGATGACCACGCAGACCAGGGTGGCGAACAACACCTGCGCGAGGGTTTCCATGGTTTCCTGCCAGTACCCAAGGTTCAGGATCAGCAGGAAGGAGGCGACGACAAAAACCGTCAGGCCCCATTTACGTTGAATAAAGTGAGCCAGCAGCGCAATCAGACCGATCAATGCCAGCGGATTGAACCAGGTCAGCGCGAACGTCACGCCGTGGATCATCGTTTCCAGTGTCGATGCGATTGCGTCGAAATAGTTGGCACCGTGTTTGGTCAACCATTCGACGAAGGCAGCGATGTACTGGCCTAGTGGGATTTTCTGTTCAGTCAGCATGGTAGTGAATGTCCACATGCGAAGGGGAAAACATCCCGGGGCAGCGCACCGCCCCGGGGTCAGCGGTTACTTGTCGAGGTAAGCTTTGACGGCCTCCAGGCCGGGTTTGCCATCAACCGTGGTCACGCCGGCCAGCCAGGTGTCGAGCACCTGAGGGTTCTTCTTCAGCCAGGCCTTGGCCGCGGCGTCGGGCTTCATTTTGTCGTCCAGGACATTCCCCATCAGGGTGCTTTCCATGTTCAGCGTGAACACCAGGTTTTTCAGCAGTTGGCCGACGTTGCTGCATTCCTGGGTGTAGCCCTTGCGGGTGTTGGTATAGATGGTGGCCTGGCCGTAGTTGGGGCCGAACGAGTCGTCACCGCCGGTCAGGTACTTCATCTTGAAGCGGGTGTTCATCGGGTGCGGTTCCCAGCCGAGGAACACGATGGCCTGGTCGCGCTTGGTGGCGCGTTCCACCTGGGAGAGCATGCCGGCTTCGCTGGATTCGACCACTTTGAAGCCCGCGGTTTTCAGGCCGAAGGCGTCTTTGTCGATCAGCGTCTGGATGGTGCGGTTGCCGTCGTTACCTGGTTCGATACCGTAGATCTTGCCGCCCAGCTCATCCTTGAATTTGGCGATATCGGCGAAGTCTTTCAGGCCTTTGTTGTACAACGCCTCGGGGACGGCCAGGGTGTACTTGGCGTTCTCCAGGTTGGCGCGCACGGTTTCCACGGTGCCGGCATCACGGTACGGCTTGATGTCGTTTTCCATGGTCGGCATCCAGTTGCCGAGGAAGATGTCCATGTTCTTGCCGTCTGCCAGTGACTTGTAGGTCACCGGTACCGAAATCATCGTGGTGCGTGGCTTGTAGCCCAGGCCCTTGAGAATTTCGCTGGTGGTCGCAGTCGTGACGGTGATGTCGGTCCAGCCGACATCGGAGAAGTTGACGGTCTTACACTGTTCCGGTTCTGCAGCGTGTGCCATGACTGGCAGACTCAGCATGGCGGCCAACAACAACGAGGGTGAACCTTTCATCGGGGTAGACTCCTGTGTCTTTTCTGGCGGCATTCGCCGCGCTTTATTAGGTGTTGCGGTTGGGGCGTGCGACGACAGCTCTGGCACGGTGCCTTGCAAACGAGTCGAGACTGATCATGTACCAGTGAAAATCTGACGCCTACAGGGGGCGTCGTATCCAGTACAGGGAGGGTCGTATCCAGTGTCGGTGACGTCGCTTACAGGTTTTTCCAACGGTTAAACCGCAGTTTTTGCCCATCTGCACCGCTAAAAACGCCCAAAACAGGCCCTTGCTCGTGAGCGACGCTGATGAGCATGGTTGCGTCGGTGTGAGACGCCGTGATGGCGGACAAAAGCCTGATGATGCCGCCATCTGGGCGATCTGAGCGTAGCACCTCGTTCAAGCCTGGCCGTGCTTATCGAGGAGTTCTACCGCAATGGCTATCAGTGTTTTCGACCTGTTCAAGATCGGCATCGGGCCTTCGAGTTCTCACACCGTCGGCCCCATGCGCGCCGCGGCGTTGTTCGTCCAGGCTTTGCGTGAACGTGAAGTGTTGGAACAGGTCCGGCGCGTCGAAGTTCAGCTCTACGGCTCCTTGTCGGCTACCGGCATCGGTCACGGCAGTGATACCGCGACCATCATGGGCCTGATGGGCGAGTGGCCGGACGCGATCGATCCGGCGCAAATCGGCCTGCGCATTCACACCCTGCGCGAGACCGATACCTTGCTGCTGGACGGACGTTTGCCCGTGCCGTTCGTATGGGCCCGGGACATGCGCCTGCTCGACGAAAACCTGCCGTTCCATCCCAATGCCATGACCCTGGTGGTGTTCGGCGATGACGGCGAGCTGCACCGCGACACTTACTATTCAGTGGGGGGCGGTTTTGTGGTGGATGAGGCCCAGGCCCGCAGCGGTGTGGCCGATATGGACAGCACCGCCTTGCCCTATGATTTTTCCAGCGCGGTGGAGCTGTTGCAGCTGTGCAAGACCCACAACCTGCGCGTCGCCGAGCTGATGATGGCGAATGAAAAGGTCTGGCGCTCCGAGGACGAAATCCGCAGCGGCCTGATGAAGCTCTGGCGCGCCATGCAAGAGTGCGTCGAGCAGGGCCTCAAGCACGAAGGCATCCTGCCCGGCGGCCTCAACGTGCGTCGCCGGGCCGCCAAGTTGCACCGTAGCTTGCAGGAATTGAACAAGCCCAATGTGATCGGCTCGACCTTGAGCGCGATGGAGTGGGTCAACCTGTTCGCCCTGGCGGTCAACGAGGAAAACGCCGCCGGCGGGCGCATGGTCACCGCCCCCACCAATGGCGCGGCGGGGATCATTCCGGCTGTGTTGCATTACTTCATGAAATTCAGCGACGAAGTCACCGAAGCCAACGTGGTCGACTACCTGCTCAGCGCCGCGGCGGTGGGGATCCTGTGCAAGAAGAATGCATCGATCTCCGGTGCTGAAGTCGGCTGCCAGGGCGAGGTGGGCTCAGCCTGCGCCATGGCCGCCGCCGGGCTGGCAGAGGTTCTTGGCGCCACGCCGGAGCAATTGTGCAACGCCGCCGAAATCGGCCTGGAACATAACCTTGGCCTGACCTGCGACCCGGTGGGCGGCCTGGTGCAAGTGCCGTGCATCGAACGCAACGCGATTGCGGCGGTGAAGGCGATCAACGCGGCACAGATGGCCCTGCGCGGCGACGGCCAGCACTTCATCTCCCTGGATCGGGTGATCCGCACCATGCGCGATACCGGGGCGGATATGCATGACAAGTACAAGGAAACATCGCGGGGTGGGTTGGCGGTGAGTGCGGTGGAGTGCTGAGACCGCGTTGCCTGCATCGGGGGCAAGCCCCCTCCCACCTTTGACCTGCCTTCACAGATTAAAGTGTGGGAGGGGGCTTGCCCCCGATGGCTGTAATCCAGGCAATGCTGCTCAAAAAGTGAACACTCCAACCTAAATCGCCACCTTTTAGCGCGTCGCAAACAGATAAGTAGCTCGCGAACGATTTCCCCTCCGACCACCCGTCACCTGTGCGTGCGGTGACAGACTTTTCCTACGCCCTGAAAGCGCCTTCCCACAAGTGCTACCGAACTGCTCACAGCCCTTGAGTAGGCTCGCTCCTACGACCAATTCGGGTCGTATTCCGCACTTCCTGCGTGGGCTTATATAGACGCGTCATGAGGTCGTTTTCAGGAGTTATTGAATAGCCATTCAATTTTAGGCATGGCATTTGCTCTATCAATTCAAAGCGTCGCTCTGCATCGCAGACGCGCGCAATAACAAGAGCCTCGCCTGAGGCCATCACCCGCTTTGTGTGAGGAGATACCGCCATGACGTCGTTCAACTCCGGGACTCAACCCCAGAACCGTGCGCCTCAATCCATCGGCTTTTTGCTGCTGGACAATTTCACGCTGATTTCCCTGGCTTCGGCAGTGGAACCACTGCGCATGGCCAACCAGTTGTCCGGTCGCGAGTTGTATCGCTGGACGACCCTGAGTGTCGACGGGAACCAGGTGTGGGCCAGCGACGGCCTGCAAATCACCCCCGATGCCTCCATGCACAAAGCCCCGGCCCTGGACACTGTGATTGTGTGCGGCGGCGTGGGCATCCAGCGTACCGTCACCCGTGAACACGTGTCGTGGCTGCAAAGCCAGGCGCGTCAGTCCCGTCGCCTTGGCGCGGTGTGCACCGGCAGTTGGGCCTTGGCCTGCGCCGGCTTGCTCGACGGGTTCGATTGCAGCGTGCACTGGGAGTGCCTGGCGTCGATGCAGGAAGCCTTCCCCCGCGTGTCGATGAGCACCCGCCTGTTCACCCTCGATCGCAACCGTTTCACCAGCTCCGGCGGCACCGCGCCGCTGGACATGATGCTGCACCTGATCAGCCGCGACCATGGCCGTGAACTGTCGGCGGCGATCTCCGAGATGTTCGTGTACGAGCGCATCCGCAACGAGCAGGATCACCAGCGCGTGCCGCTCAAGCACATGCTTGGCACCAACCAGCCGAAGTTGCAGGAAATCGTGGCGCTGATGGAAGCCAACCTTGAGGAACCGATCGACCTGGATGAGCTGGCGGTGTACGTCGCCGTGTCGCGGCGCCAGTTGGAGCGGCTGTTCCAGAAATACCTGCACTGCTCGCCGTCGCGCTACTACCTCAAGCTGCGCCTGATTCGCGCCCGGCAGTTGCTCAAGCAAACGCCGATGTCGATCATCGAAGTGGCGTCGGTGTGCGGGTTCGTGTCCACGCCGCACTTCTCCAAGTGTTACCGCGAATACTTCGGCATTCCGCCACGGGATGAGCGCGTAGGCTCCAACACCACCCAGCAGGTGGCGATGATGCCGATTCCGCAGGCGCTGGTGTTGTCACCGTTGTCGGGGCCGATGTCGGCGTTGAGCCAGGCGCGCAACGAGTCGACATTCGCCAGTGTACGGCTTTAAACCGAGTTGACTGCATCGGGGGCAAGCCCCCTCCCACACTTGACCGAGTTGTCATGACGAACATGGCCAGATGTGGGAGGGGGCTTGCCCCCGATAGCGGTCTGTCAGGCGCCAGCGTTCTGCTTGAACTGCACTAACGCCGGCAACAACTGCTTGTCGATCGCCTGGCGCACCGCCGGCAGAATCGTCGCGCTGCCGGTGTACATCTGCTCAACCATACCCTTGAGCGCCTTGGCCCGTGCTTCGCTCAAACCGCGTACCGCGCATTCGCACGCCTGTTCGGCGCTGGCACCGCTGGATACCTCGAAACCCAGCGAGCGCAGTTGGCTCAGCAGGTCATCCTGGTCAATCAAATCCGCATGCATCATGACGTTTATCCTGGTGAAGGGAGCGGGGGATTGATCTGGATTCTGGTAGGCCCCCGGCTGGTCGGCAAGGGCAGAATGCACGAATGGCTCAGATGGCTATGAGCGTGTCGTTTTCGGGTCATTTACCCACCGAAGGAATAGGCACACTGGCTACCAGCAAGCAGCTTGAAGGTTTGGTCACCCTCGGGATGTACGGCTCACACAAAGCGCTCTGCCCCGATCCCGTCACGGCTGGATCGGGGCTTTTTTTGCCTGGGGTTTTTGCGCTGCCGCGCCGCGATCTACCGCTGCAACACCAGGATCCTCGAGAGCAACTCGTCGCGATCGATGTAGCACCCCTGAAAGTGCCGCGCCCCGGATGTTGGATCAAACGCATTACGCGCATGCAACGTACGGCGGTTATCGAAGCACCACAGCTCGCCCGGGTTCAGGCGCTTGACCAGCCGAAAGCGCGCCTCGCGCGTCATCGCGATAAACCGCCGATAAGCCCGATACAGCAACGGCATCTGCGCCACCGACGTTTCGAACGGCCCGCGCAAAAAGTTGGCCATGCGAATCTCCACCACCTCGCCCAACGCGTCCAGGGCAATGATCGGCGCAAGGCGGCGATAGTCGCTGTGACGGTCTTTGTTGCGAAACTCCACGGGTATTTCACACAAGGCGCGAAACGCTTCGGGATCTTCCTCGCGCAGGGCATTGGCGATGGCAAACCCATCGACAAAAAGACTCTCGCCACCGTCCGCATCGTTCACTAGGCAGTGCAAGAATTGCAGCCCCGGTTGCAGCTCCCGGGTCGGCAGATCGCTGTGCAACGGCAGGTTGAAAGCGGTGTAGGCATTGCTGTCGGCATCGGCCTTGGATTGCACGTTGAACAGCACACCAAAATTGCTCTCGCGGATAAACGAAATGCGCTTGGCGATCAGTGCCAGGGAACCCGGTTCGGTGGGCACGCCACGGACTTGGGTAAGGCCCCGGTCGCGCAGTGCCAGTAGCCATTGCAGCAGGGCCTTGGAGTCTTCCATCACGGCGGTATAGTCAAACACCGGGAGATCGAAGGTGCTGTCCCACAACTGGGGTTGGGGCTTTGCCGCCCTGCGTTCGGCGCGGGATTCATCGTCATAGGCATGGGCGCGCAGCCAGCCGGGATCGTATTGGCTGCGATGGCCGCCGCGCCATTCCACGCTGAGAACACCGTGCTCGATCCGCGCGCCGATGGCGCTGAGGTCGTCATCCACGTCGACAATTTCCAGCACCTGCTCACGCGTCACGCTGTACACGCATTGTGCGCACGGGCAGTTGTCCCGCAGCCACTGATGATGAAACGGGCTGACCCGGCCATCGGCCCAGCGTATGCGAATCTGATCTTCCAACACCTGCGCCTCGGCGAGGTCGCAGCGCTTCGGGTAAGTACGGAAATCGGCAACAGCGGCGGCGGTTTGCATGATGGCTCCTTATTTTTTCGGTGGCAGTCCAATCACTCGGCCGAGAAGGGCGGGCCTTGGCAGATCGGCGTGCTCAGCGCTGATCGCAACGAGTTTTTCCAGCGTCGCCTCGGCAAACGGCGCCGAATGCGGGCCTGCCAGGTCAACGTGCAGCAGCATCTGTTCGTTGCCGGCCAGCTCTTTCTCGTCGCCCACTAAATGCAGGCTGTGATAAAGGTGCAGGCGCTTGGCGTCGTGGGCGATCAGTTGCGTATGCACCTCCACCGCGGCGCCGAGTTTCACTTCGTGCAGGTAGTTCAGGTGCAGTTCCAGGGTGAACAGCGAATGGCCGGTGGCTTCGCGGTTGTCGCTGGTAAGGCCCAGCGTATCCATCAGCGCGTCGGTGGCGTAGCTGAAGATCAGCAGGTAGAACGCGTCGCGCAGGTGGCCGTTGTAGTCCACCCAGGCGGGTTGGATTTTGGTGGCGTAGGTGGTCAGTGCAGGCATCACATGAATTCCGGCTATGTACGCGGTCAGGAATGTGGGAGGGGGCTACACCCCCGATAGCGGTGTGTCAGTCAAGGTGTTCGGTACTGATCCACCGCTATCGGGGGCAAGCCCCCTCCTACAGGGTTATTCGGCGAAGGTCATGCCGTGTTTTTCCTTGGTCGCCTTCACCGCTTCGAGCACCGCCAACAGGCAATCGTCACGATAGCGTTCCAGCGCCGAAATGCTGTGTTTGCCCAATTGGTCGCTGGTGCCCTCGACCACATCGTCGATCAGCTTGTCGGTCAGCTCCGGTGCCGGCAGGTAGGTCCACGGCAACTGCAACGCCGGACCGAACTGCGCCATGAAGTGCCGCATGCCCGCATCACCGCCTGCCAGGGTATAGGTGAGGAAGGTGCCCATGAACGACCAGCGCAACCCGGCGCCAAAGCGAATGGCGTCGTCGATTTCGCCGGTGGTCGCCACGCCGTCATTGACCAGGTGCAGCGCCTCGCGCCACAGCGCTTCGAGTAAGCGGTCGGCGATAAAACCGGGGACTTCCTTGCGCACATGCAGCGGGCGCATACCGAGGGCTTCATACACCTTGATCGCGGCCTGGATCGCTTCCGGCGCGGTGTGCTTGCCGCCCACCACTTCCACCAGCGGCAACAGATAGACCGGGTTGAAAGGGTGGCCGACGACACAGCGTTCCGGGTGAGTCGAACCCTCGTAGAACTCGCTCGGCAACAGCCCGGAGGTACTCGAGCCGATCAGTGCATTGGGCTTGGCCGCTGCGCTGATCTTGCTGTGCAATTGCAGTTTCAGCTCCAGGCGTTCCGGGGCGCTTTCCTGGATGAAGTCGGCGTCTTTCACGCATTCTTCAATGGTGGCCACAAAGCGCAGGCGGTCTTGCGATGCGCCGGGTGCGAGGCCCTGTTTTTCCAGGGCGCCCCAGGCATTGGCGACGCGTTTGCGCAGCGCCGCTTCGGCACCCGGCGCGGGGTCCCAGGCGACCACATCGAGGCCATGCGCCAGGGCGCGGGATACCCAGCCGCTGCCGATGACACCGCTGCCGAGGGCGGCGAAGGTTTTGATTTCTGTAATAAAGCGCATGGCAAATTCCTAAAGCGTTCAGTGATCCCTTGTGGGAGGGGGCTTGCCCCCGATTACGGTGTGTCAGCCAATAGATCCTTCAACTGACACACCTCTATCGGGGGCAAGCCCCCTCCCACATTTTTTGATTAGCGGCGTTTGGTGAGGCCCATTTTTATGCGGCCTTCGGCCGGGGTCATGACCCGCGCGCCCAGGCGGCTGAGGATTTCACTGGCGCGTTCCACCAGTTGGCCGTTGGTGGCGAGTACGCCCTTGTCCAGCCACAGGTTGTCTTCCAGGCCCACACGCACGTTGCCACCCAGCAGCACGGCCTGGGCCGCCATCGGCATCTGCATGCGGCCGATCCCGAACCCTGCCCACACCGCGTCAGCGGGCAGGTTGTCGACCATGGCTTTCATGGTGGTGGTGTCAGCCGGCGCGCCCCACGGGATGCCCAGGCACAGCTGGAACAGCGGGTTGTCGAGCAGGCCCTCCTTGATCATCTGCTTGGCGAACCACAGGTGGCCGGTGTCGAAGATTTCCAGCTCGGCTTTTACCCCCAGCTCCTGGATGCGTTTGGCGCCAGCGCGCAGTTGGGCCGGAGTGGACACGTAAATGGTGTCGCCATCGCCGAAGTTCAGGGTGCCGCAATCGAGGGTGCAGATTTCTGGCAGCAGTTCTTCCACATGAGCCAGGCGGGTCAGCGGGCCGACCAGGTCGGTATTGGGGCCGAATTCCATCGGGTTCTCGCCGCCGCCGATCTCCAGGTCGCCACCCATGCCAGCGGTGAGGTTGACGATGATGTCGATGTCAGCCTCACGAATGCGCTCCATCACTTCACGGTACAGGGCGACGTCGCGGCTGAACTTACCGGTTTCGGGGTCGCGGACGTGGCAGTGCACCACGGTAGCGCCGGCTTTGGCGGCTTCCACGGCGGCGGCGGCAATTTGCTTGGGGGTGACCGGCACGTGAGGGCTTTTGGCGGTGGTGTCGCCAGCACCGGTGAGTGCGCAGGTGATGATGACGTCGTGGTTCATGAGGTGGGTTCCTTACAGGCTTGTGATTTCAAGGCGTAGGACGCCGTTCGCGGCCAGGGATGACCGCGACGCGGGGAGTCCAAAAAAGGTTATTTGCTGGTCAATTGCAGGTTGGCGGCGGCCGGTTTGCCGTCGAAGGTGGTCACGCCTTCAAGCCAGCGCTGCTGGTCCTGCGGGTGATCCTTGAGCCACTGTTTGGCGGATTCCAGAGCGTCCTTGTGATCCAGCAGCGGCTGCATCATCCGGCTCTCGTCGGCGGCGGTGAAGGTCAGGTTGCTCAGCAGCTTGTGCACGTTGGGGCACTGCTCGGCGTAGGTCGGCGAGGTGACGGTCCAGACGGTGGCCATGCCTTCGTTCGGGCCCAGGGCGTCCTCGCTGCCGGTCAGGTAGGTCATTGCCACGTTGACGTTCATCGGGTGCGGCGCCCAGCCGAAGAACACCACAGCTTCCTTGCGGCGCACGGCGCGGTCCACGGCGGCGAGCATGCCGGCTTCGCTGGACTCCACCAACTGGAACTTGCCCAGGCCGAACTGGTTCTTGGCGATCATCGCCTTGATCTGGGTATTGGCGCCCGAGCCAGGTTCGATGCCGTAGATCTTGCCACCCAGTTCTTTCTCGAACTTGGCGATATCGGCGAAGGTTTTCAGGCCCTTGTCCGCCAGGTAAGTCGGCACGGCGAGGGTGGCGCGGGCATCTTCCAGGCTCGGTTTGTCGAGGACCTTGACCTGCTTGGCGTTGACGAACGGTGTGATGGTCTGGGTCATCAGCGGGTTCCAGTAGCCGAGAAACAGGTCCAGGCGCTGGTCGCGGATGCCGGCGAAGATGATTTGCTGGGAGGCGCTGGTTTGCTTGGTCTTATAGCCGAGGCCGTCGAGCAATACCTGGGTCATGGCGCTGGTGGCGATGACATCGGTCCAGTTCACCACGCCCATGCGCACGTTCTGGCAGGATGCCGCGTCGGCGGCCAGGACATTGGTGCTCAAGAGGGCGCTGGCACTGAGTGCGAGTACGCAACGGCTGATCAGTCGATTCATGGTGGATCCCTCGGCAGGTCGTTATTGTGGGGGCCGGCGTCTTTGTGCGCCGTGGGATCACGTTACGCAGCTTGGAGGGCGGCAAAACGCACGGCGGCGACTCACTCTTGCACTGCAGCGACCTGCCCCCTTGAATCCACCCGAGAACGGGAGTATCACAGTGCCACGCTGCCCGTCCGACGAGAGCGCCACCATGTCCCAGGATTTCTACTTTTTGCTGATGCCGGGCTTTTCGGCCATCGGTTTTATCTCGGCGCTTGAACCGCTGCGCGTGGCCAACCGCTTTCGTGGCGAGTTGTACCGCTGGCACGTATTGAGCGCCGATGGCGGCGCGGTGCTGGCGAGCAATGGCATGTCGGTCAACGCCGACGCCGCGCTGGAACCGTTGAAGAAGGGCGCCACCTTGATGGTGGTCGCCGGCTTCGAACCGCTCCAGTTCGCCACGCCCGCCCTGGAGCACTGGCTGCGCCGCCTCGACCACGACGGCGTCACCCTTGGCGCCATCGACACCGGCGCCTGTGTTCTCGCCGAGGCGGGCCTGCTCGACGGTCATCGCCTGACCCTGCACTGGGAAGCCATTGATGCCTTCAAGGAATCGTATCCGCACCTGAGCGTGACCCAGGAACTGTTCGAGATCGACCGCCGCCGCATCACCTGCGCCGGCGGCACCGCATCCATCGACCTGATGCTCGACCTGATCGCCCAGGCCCACGGCCCGGACCTGGCCATCCAGGTCTCCGAACAATTCGTGCTCGGGCGCATTCGCCCACGCAAAGACCACCAGCGCATGCAGATCGCCACGCGCTACGGCATCAACAACAAGAAGCTGGTGCACGTGATCGGCGAGATGGAGCAGCACACCGAGCCGCCCCTGAGTACCTTGGCCCTGGCTGACACGATCAAGGTCACCCGGCGCCAGTTGGAACGCTTGTTTCGCCTGCATTTGAACGACACGCCGAGCAACTTCTACCTGGGCCTGCGCCTGGAAAAAGCCCGGCAGTTGCTGCGCCAGAGCGACATGAGCGTGCTGGAGGTGAGCATTGCCTGCGGGTTTGAGTCGCCGTCGTATTTCACCAGGAGTTATCGGGCCAGGTTTGCCAAGTGTCCGAGGGAGGATCGGCGACGGGAGGTGGTTTGACGGGCAATTATAGTCAATTATACTCGTTACTATAATTTATAGTCCTTTACATAATTGAGTATAAAACCATGCCCAAGCACAGCGGCTTTGTGTTTCGCCGCCCCACCCTGGCACGCAGTATTGCCGATGGCCTGGTGGGGGCCGGTATTCAGGATTTCACCTCTGGCCTGTTTCTCGCGGCGCCCCGTCGCACCGGCAAAAGCACCTTTCTGCGCGAAGACTTGATTCCGGAATGTCAGCTCCGGGGCTGGCTGACGGTGTATGTGGATCTCTGGGCTGACAAAGAGAAAGATCCTGCAGAGTTGATTGCCAGTGCTATTGCGGCTGCTCTGGTTCCCTATGAAAAGGGCATTCGCAAACTGGCCAAGAACATCGGCATCGAGAAACTGAGCTTTCTGCGTACGCTCTCCTGGGACTTTACCAAGCCACAATTGCCTGTCGGGGCGACGCTGACCCAAGCGTTGGAATTGCTCCACAGCGCTGCTGAAAAACCCGTTGTGCTGGTGATTGACGAAGCGCAGCACGCATTAACCACCGAGTCGGGTATCAATGCGATGTTCGCGTTGAAGGCTGCCCGGGATCAGCTCAACCAAGGCCGTGACGAGGAAGGTAGCGGCTTGCGCCTGGTGTTTACCGGCTCCAACCGCGACAAGCTGGCTCACTTGGTGCTCGGCAAAAGCCAGCCGTTCTTCGGCTCCAGCATCACGCCGTTCCCCTTGCTCGGCAAAGAGTTCACCCAGGCGTACACCGTGCACCTCAACGCTCATTTGGCGCAAACCAATCAGTTCAACCCTGCCGACATTGATGAGGCGTTTGAGCTGGTAGGCCGGCGCCCCGAGATGTTGCGTACGATCATCGGTGAAGTCGCGTTGGAGTTAGGCGAGGCCAGTAACCTCGGCCAACTCCTGCACAGCCGCGCCGAGCTGTTGCGCGCGGGTGTATGGACCGAGTTCGAAAGCGCCTGGAACGCCCTGACCATCCCGCAGCGCGCCGTGCTGGAGGTGATGGTGGAGCGCTCTCAAAACAACGAACCCTTCGCGCCATTTACCGACAGCACCCTCACGGCTGTCAGCAAGGCGCTGGAAGATATGGGCAGCGACGTGGTACCGGGTACCCAGACCATCCAGGCCTGCATCGATGCCCTGCGCGACAAGGAACTGGTGTGGAAGTCGAGCCGGGGCGGTTATGCCCTGGAAGACAAGACATTCGGCGACTGGCTGCGGCACAAGCGCCATGCCCCCCACTAAAGACACCACACATCCCATGTGGGAGGGGGCTTGCCCCCGATGACGGACGGTCAGTTGATACAGCTTTGGCTGACCCACCGCTATCGGGGGCAAGCCCCCTCCCACATGGGGTGTTTGGTGTGGTTTATTTCTTCAGCAGTGCCGAACACGCCGTCTTGAAGGCCTCATGCTGATACTTGTTCAGTGTCGCCGGCAGGTCAAAGTTGTGCTTCTTGTTCTGCGCGTTGACGGTCTGTGGTGACAGCAGCGTCACCTCAACCCCCTCCAGCAGTTGAAACACCCCTTCAATCTTGAACGTGGTCGGGCCGCCGGCGAATTCGCCTTTCTTGCTGCGCTTCTTGATGGCGATGCGCTGGATGGCGTTTTCCTGCACGAACGCCTTCACCTGGGCGGCGAAGGCTTTGACGTTGGCGGCTTCATCGTCGTCTTCAAGGGCGATTTTCTTGGTGGCCAGGGCGACGTGGGTCAGTGTCTGGTCGTCCAGGGAGGCAACGGCGAAGATCGCTTCGCTGCCTTTGATTTCGATGCCGCAGAGAGTCATGAGTAGCCTTGGTTCAAAGAGAGAGGCAGGGATTGTCGCTTATTCCTGCCCAATCGACTCCAGAAACTCCGACCGCTCATCACTCATCCGCGCCAGGCAATCATTCTGCGCAATTGCATATTCCTTGGTGCCTGTCACCGCCGGGAAGGTATCCACCGCGCAATCGGCGTCACGCAGCTTTTCCCACTTCTGCTGGGCGTCCTTCAGACGAGCGGTAATGTCGGCGAGCTGTGACTTGTTGCGGCCATAGGTCGAACCCATGCGCTCCAGCAGGACCTGGTAGTTATCCTTGAGCAATTGTTCTGCGGTGGTTTTGTTGTAGGTGGCGCATTCCAGGGTTTGCTTGTCGTTTTCGATGCCGTCGCACGGCGTGCTGTCGGTGTCTTCGGCGGCGTGGACGCCGGTTGCGATGAGTGCCAAAGCCAGGAAAATCGATTTCATTGCGCCGTCTCATATCAGTGGATGACCGAATTCTGGCTCAAGCGTAAGACAAAGAACAGCCGCCAGTCAGACACCTCTTAACAGCCTTTGTCGCGGATTGACGCTTTCGGCAATTCCCCTGTCGTTTTTGCACCCGGCTCAGGTTGCCCCTGGGCATATGCTGGCCCCAAAGCGCCGGCAGACGATTCGGCGCATGAATCGCCAATAAGGGGACGCCTGATGAGCCCAGCGCAATTGCACGCCGACAGCATCGTTATCGACGGGCTGATCATTGCCAAGTGGAACCGCGAGCTGTTCGAGGACATGCGCAAAGGTGGCCTGACCGCCGCCAACTGCACCGTGTCGGTGTGGGAAGGGTTCCAGGCCACGATCAACAACATCGTCGCCAGCCAGACCTTGATCCGCGAGAACAGCGACCTGGTGATCCCGGTGAAGACCACCGCCGACATCCGCAAGGCCAAGGAACAGGGCAAGACCGGCATCATCTTCGGCTTCCAGAACGCCCACGCGTTTGAAGACCAGCTCGGCTACGTCGAGATCTTCAAGCAGCTCGGCGTCGGTGTGGTGCAGATGTGCTACAACACCCAGAACCTGGTGGGCACCGGTTGCTACGAGCGCGACGGCGGCCTGTCGGGCTTCGGTCGCGAGATCGTCGCCGAGATGAACCGCGTCGGCATCATGTGCGACCTGTCCCACGTCGGCTCCAAGACCAGCGAAGAAGTCATCCTCGAATCGAAGAAACCGGTGTGCTACTCCCACTGCCTGCCATCGGGCCTTAAGGAGCACCCGCGCAACAAGTCCGATGAAGAGCTGAAGTTCATTGCCGACCACGGCGGTTTTGTCGGTGTGACCATGTTTGCGCCGTTCCTGGCCAAGGGCATCGATTCCACCATCGACGACTACGCCGAAGCGATTGAATACACCATGAACATCGTCGGCGAAGACGCCATCGGCATCGGCACCGACTTCACCCAGGGCCATGGCCAGGATTTCTTCGAAATGCTGACCCATGACAAGGGCTACGCCCGCCGCCTGACCAGCTTCGGCAAGATCATCAACCCGCTGGGCATCCGCACCGTGGGCGAGTTCCCCAACCTCACCGAGACCCTGCTCAAGCGCGGCCACTCTGAGCGTGTGGTGCGCAAGATCATGGGCGAGAACTGGGTCAACGTCTTGAAGGACGTTTGGGGCGAATAAGCCAAACACCCCCGGGCATACCACTACGAATTTTTCTGGAGTTAAGTTTCCATGGCCAAGATCGCCCCGCAATTGCCAATCGAAGTCGACAGCGAAACCGGTGTCTGGACTTCCGACGCCCTGCCGATGCTGTACGTACCGCGCCATTTCTTCGTCAACAACCACATGGGCATCGAAGAAGTGCTGGGCGCCGAAGCCTACGCCGAGATCCTCTACAAGGCCGGCTACAAGTCCGCCTGGCACTGGTGTGAAAAAGAAGCCGAATGCCACGGCCTGGAAGGCGTCGCGGTGTTCGAGCACTACATGAAACGCCTGTCGCAACGCGGCTGGGGCCTGTTCAAGATCCAGGACATCGACCTCGACAAAGGCACCGCCAGCGTCAAGCTGGAACACTCGGCGTTCGTCTACGTGTACGGCAAGGTCGGGCGCAAGGTCGACTACATGTTCACCGGCTGGTTTGCCGGTGCCATGGACCAGATCCTGCAAGCGCGTGGTAGCCAGATTCGCACCGTGGCCGAGCAAGTCTACGGAGGCTCCGAAGAGGGCCACGATGACGGCCTGTTCATCGTCAAGCCGTTGTAAGCCGAGGACCCTGCCATGGCTTTCGAAGCAATGTTCCAGCCGATCCAGATCGGCAAACTGACCATCCGCAACCGCGTGCTCAGTACCGCCCACGCCGAGGTGTATGCCACCGACGGCGGCATGACCACCGACCGCTATGTGAAGTACTACGAAGAGAAAGCCAAGGGCGGTATCGGCCTGGCGATCTGCGGCGGTTCCTCGGTGGTGGCCATCGACAGCCCCCAGGAATGGTGGAGTTCGGTGAACCTGTCCACCGACCGCATCATCCCGCACTTCCAGAACCTGGCCGACGCCATGCACAAGCATGGCGCCAAGATCATGATCCAGATTACCCACATGGGCCGTCGCTCGCGTTGGGACGGCTTTAACTGGCCAACCCTGATGTCGCCGTCCGGCGTGCGCGAGCCGGTGCATCGCGCCACCTGTAAGACCATCGAGCCGGAAGAAATCTGGCGCGTGATCGGCAACTACGCCAGCGCCGCCAAGCGCGCCAAGGCCGGTGGCCTGGACGGGGTGGAACTGTCCGCAGTGCACCAGCACATGATCGACCAGTTCTGGAGCCCACGGGTCAACAAGCGTACCGACGAGTGGGGCGGTACCTTCGAAGGCCGCATGAAGTTCGGCCTGGAAGTCTTGAAGGCCGTTCGCGCCGAGGTCGGTGACGACTTCTGCGTGGGCATGCGCCTGTGCGGTGACGAGTTCCACCCGGACGGCCTGTCCCACGAGGACATGAAGCAGATCGCCAAGTATTACGACGACACCGGCATGCTCGATTTCATCGGCGTGGTGGGCTCGGGTTGCGATACCCACAACACCCTGGCGAACGTGATCCCCAACATGAGTTATCCACCGGAGCCGTTCCTGCATTTGGCGGCCGGTATCAAGGAAGTGGTCAAGGTTCCGGTGCTGCACGCGCAGAACATCAAGGACCCGAACCAGGCCACCCGTATCCTCGAAGGCGGCTATGTGGACATGGTCGGCATGACCCGTGCGCACATCGCCGACCCGCACCTGATCGCCAAGATCAAGATGGGCCAGATCGACCAGATCAAACAGTGCGTCGGCGCCAACTATTGCATCGACCGCCAGTACCAGGGCCTGGATGTGCTGTGCATCCAGAACGCCGCGACGTCGCGTGAATACATGGGCGTGCCGCACATCATCGAGAAGTCCACCGAGCCCAAGCGCAAAGTCGTGGTGGTCGGTGCCGGCCCGGCCGGGATGGAGGCCGCGCGCGTGGCCGCCGAACGTGGCCACGACGTGACCCTGCTCGAGAAGAAAGAATTTATCGGCGGGCAAATCACCACCGCCTCCAAGGCCCCGCAGCGCGACCAGATCGCCGGTATCACCCGCTGGTTCCAGCTGGAGCTGGCGCGTTTGAAAGTCGACCTGCGCCTGGGGGTTGCCGCTGACGCTGAAACCATTCTGGACCTGCGTCCGGACGTGGTCGTGCTGGCGGTCGGCGGGCATCCGAATCTCGAGCAAAACGAACACTGGGGCGCAGCCGAAGGCCTGGTGGTGAGCAGTTGGGACGTGCTCGACGGCAAGGTGGCGCCGGGCAAGAACGTGCTGGTGTACGACACCATCTGTGAGTTCACCGGCATGTCAGTGGCGGATTTCCTCGCGGACAAAGGCAGCCAGGTCGAGATCGTCACCGACGACATCAAGCCCGGCGTGGCCATCGGCGGTACGTCGTTCCCGACCTACTACCGCAGCATGTACCCCAAGGAAGTGATCATGACCGGCGACATGATGCTGGAAAAGGTCTACCGCGAAGGCGACAAGCTGGTGGCGGTGCTGGAGAACGAATACACCGGCGCCAAGGAGGAGCGGGTGGTGGACCAGGTGGTGGTGGAGAACGGTGTCCGTCCGGACGAGGAAATCTACTACGCCCTCAAGCCAGGTTCGCGCAACAAGGGCCAGATCGACGTTGAAGCCCTGTTCGCGATCAAGCCACAGCCGTGCCTGAGCGAGACGGGCGATGGGTACTTGCTGTTCCGCATCGGTGACTGTGTGGCCCAGCGCAATACCCACGCTGCCATCTATGACGCCCTGCGCCTGTGCAAGGATTTCTAAGCCGGCCTTGAACCAATGTGTACTCGGTCCAAGTGTGGGAGGGGGCTTGCCCCCGATGGCGGAGTGTCAGTTGATACAGCTGTTGCTGAACCACCGCTATCGGGGGCAAGCCCCCTCCCACATTCAGGGCCGGTTTCACAGTAGACCTGTGTGGTCTGTGGGAGCTTCACCATGTTGAACACCTTGCTGCCTATTCTTTTGTTTGCCGCCCTGGGCCTCGCCGTCCTCGGCGCCCTGCGCCGGGTGAACATGTGGCGCCGTGGCCGCGCGTCCAAGGTCGACCTGCTGGGCGGCCTGCTGGCCATGCCCAAGCGCTACATGGTCGACCTGCACCACGTGGTTGCCCGCGACAAATACATCGCCAACACCCACGTCGCTACGGCGCTGGGCTTTGTGCTGTCGGCGCTGCTGGCGATCCTGGTGCATGGCTTTGGCCTGCACAATCGCATCCTCGGCTACGCCTTGCTGCTGGCCTCGGTGCTGATGTTTGTCGGCGCCACGTTCGTCTACCTGCGTCGGCGTAACCCACCGTCGCGCCTGTCCAAAGGCCCGTGGATGCGCCTGCCGAAAAGCCTGATGGCGTTCTCGGTGAGCTTCTTCCTGGTGACCTTGCCGGTGGCCGGGATCCTGCCTGCCGACTTCGGCGGCTGGCTGCTGGCAGCGTTGCTCAGCGTTGGCGTGCTGTGGGGCGTGTCCGAGATGTTCTTCGGCATGACCTGGGGCGGCCCGATGAAACACGCCTTCGCCGGGGCTCTGCACCTGGCCTGGCACCGCCGCGCCGAGCGTTTTGGCGGTGGCCGATCCACAGGTTTGAAGCCGCTGGACCTGACCGACAAAAGCGCGCCACTGGGCGTGGAAAAACCCAAGGATTTCACCTGGAACCAACTGCTCGGCTTCGACGCCTGTGTGCAGTGCGGCAAGTGCGAAGCCGCGTGCCCGGCATTTGCCGCTGGCCAGCCGCTGAACCCGAAAAAGCTGATCCAGGACATGGTGGTCGGCCTCGCCGGCGGCACCGATGCCGCATTCGCCGGCAGCCCGTATCCCGGTAAGCCGATCGGCGAACACAGCGGTAATCCTCATCAACCGATCGTCAACGGCCTGGTGGACGCCGAGACCCTGTGGTCGTGCACCACCTGCCGTGCCTGCGTGGAAGAGTGCCCGATGATGATCGAGCACGTGGACGCCATCGTCGACATGCGCCGCCACCTCACCCTGGAAAAAGGCGCCACACCGAACAAGGGCGCCGAAGTCCTGGAGAACCTTATCGCCACCGACAACCCGGGCGGCTTTGCCCCGGGCGGGCGCCTGAACTGGGCGGCAGACTTGAACCTGCCGCTGTTCAGTGAAAAAGGCAGCGCCGATGTGCTGTTCTGGGTCGGCGACGGTGCCTTCGACATGCGTAACCAACGGACCTTGCGCGCCTTCGTCAAAGTGCTGAAAGCGGCCAAGGTCGACTTCGCCGTGCTTGGCCTCGAGGAGCGCGACAGTGGCGATGTGGCCCGTCGCCTGGGCGACGAAGCGACCTTCCAGCTGTTGGCCACACGCAATATCCAGACCTTGGCCAAGTACAGCTTCAAGCGCATCGTCACGTGCGACCCGCACAGTTTCCACGTGCTGAAAAACGAATACGGCGCCTTCAACGGTGACTATGTGGTGCAGCATCACAGCACTTACATGGCCGAACTGATCGGCGACGGCGCATTGAACCTGGGCCAGCACAAGGGCAACAGCGTGACCTATCACGACCCTTGTTACCTCGGCCGCTACAACGGCGAATACGAAGCACCGCGCCAAGTGCTGCGGGCGCTGGGGATCGAGGTCAAGGAAATGCAACGCTCGGGCTTCCGTTCACGCTGCTGCGGTGGCGGCGGCGGTGCGCCGATTACGGACATTCCCGGCAAGCAACGTATCCCGGATATGCGCATGGACGACATCCGCGAAACCGGCGCCGAGCTGGTGGCCGTGGGGTGCCCACAGTGCACCGCGATGCTCGAAGGCGTGGTCGAACCGCGCCCACTGATCAAGGACATCGCCGAGTTGGTGGCTGACGCCTTGCTCGAAGATGCCACGCCGGCCAAGGCTCCCATCCCGCGTGAACCTGCGGAGGTGCACTGATGAGCGACATTATCCGCCGCGACCCACGGGCCGAATGGATTGCCCGTAACCGTCTGCACCCGCTGCATGCGGCGATGCAGCCGCTGCAACACAGCTGGATGGGGCCCAACGGCGTCATTCGCAAGAACGTGCACGGTGTCGGTTTTATCGGCCCCAACGGCATCAAGCGCATCGACCGCAGCGGCGCCCAGCAGGGTGGCGCGACCAAGCGTACAGCCGCGGTAGAAGTGCAGTTGCCGTTGCATCAGGTGCCCAGCCCGGCGTTCTACATCAACGTGGTACCGGACATGGTCGGCGGCCGCCTGAGCAGCCATGACCGAGACCTGCTCGGCCTGGCCCGGCAACTGGCCGGCAGCGACGGCGCGGTACTGGCGGTGGTGTTTGGCGAGCATAAGGAAAGCGCGTTTGCCACGGCCGGCGTCGATCGTCTGCTGGTGCTGGAAGGCCACGAGTTCGACGGTTACTCACCGGAGCAACGCGTCCAGGGCCTGCGGGCCGTGGACCAACAATTCAACCCGCGCCACTGGTTGCTGCCCGACAGCCGCGGTGGCGGCGGCGAACTGGGTCGGCGTTTCGCCGCCAGCCTCAAGGAGCGCCCGGCCACGCGGGTGTGGCAGATCAAGGGGGAGGAATGCATCGGCCGCGCCGGTGCCGGCCAGCAAGACTTGGCTCGACCGCTGCCGCGGCTGATCCTGGCCGCCGCCGAGTGTGCCGACCCGGTCAGCGATACCCGTCACGAAGTGCTGCCCGTAGAGTTATCCACAACCCTGGCGCGCAGCCTGCCGCGTATCGAGGACCTCGGCGCGGTGGCGGTGGACCCGGCGGCGATTCCCATGGCCGAGGCCGAGTTCATCTTCTCCGGCGGCAACGGGGTCAAGGACTGGGCACTCTTCCACCAGACCGCCGCCGCACTGGGCGCGACCGAAGGCGCCTCACGGGTAGCGGTGGATGACGGTTTCATGGCGCGCGACCGCCAGGTGGGCGCCAGCGGCACCTGGGTCACCGCACGGGTCTACGTGGCCGTGGGGATCTCTGGGGCGATCCAGCACCTGCAAGGTATCGGCGCCTGCGACAAAGTGGTGGCGATCAACCTCGACCCGGGCTGCGACATGATCAAGCGCGCCGACCTGTCGGTGATCGGCGAAAGCGCCGCGATACTGCAAGCCTTGATCGACGCGGTCCAGACATACCGCAGCGGCGCCAAGCGCGATGCGGCTTAAGGAAATGGCCATGACGACGAATGTAATCAGCCTGGTGTCCATCGGCGCCCACCCGACCTCCGGCCGGCCGCGCCGCGCCGAACAGGATGCCCGCGCTGTGGAACTGGGTTTGCAACTGGCAGGGGACACGTTGCAGGTACTGCATGCCGGCAACATCGCCGAACCCACGTTGCGCAGCTACCTGGGCATGGGGTTGCCGCAACTGCAGGTCCTTGAGCAACCGCTCGGGGCTGATGTGTTGTCGGCGCTCAGCGACTACCTGCGCGACGCGGGGGCACACATCGTGCTGACTGGCAGCCAGGCGGAAACAGGCGAGGGTTCGGGCATGTTGCCGTTCCTGCTCGCCGAGCACCTGGGCTGGCCGTTGATTGTGGGGCTGGCGCAGGTGGAGTCCATCGACGCGGGCGTGGCCCATGTACTGCAAGCCTTGCCCCGCGGCCAACGCCGCCGCTTGAAGGTGCGCCTGCCGTTCCTGGCGACGGTGGATAACGCTGCGCCCAAACCTCGGCAAAGTGCCTACGGCCCGGCGCAACGCGGTGAGCTGGCGGCCCATGAGGTTGAGGTTCAAGAGGATGAGTTATTCGGCAGTGCGCTGTTGCAACCGGCCAAACCTCGGCCCAAGCGGCTCAAGGTGATCAAGGCCAAGAGCGGCGCCGACCGCATGAAGGCCGCCACGGCCAAGGCCAGCGGCGGCGGTGGGCAGGTGCTCAAGGGCGTAAGCGCCGAGGAAGGCGCCCAAGCCATTCTCAAGTTGCTGATCGAAGAAGGCGTGGTGCGTTAACGCATAAACACTGCAAAACAAATGTGGAAGGGAGCTTGCTCCCCTCTCTTAAACGACTGCATTTTTGTGCCGAGCGGGCTTGTTGGGGCAAGCAGGTTTGTTGTGGTGAGCAGGTTTGTTGTGGCGAGCGGGCTTGCCCCGCGTTGGGCTGCGAAGCAGCCCCAATAAGGCCACCGCGTTTATCCAGGCATATTAAATCGCCAGGTTTTGGGGCTGCTTCGCAGCCCAACGCGGGGCAAGCCCGCTCGCCACAACAAGCCCGCTCGCCACAGGGGTTCCAGTTTGCTGCGCGACAGTGCTAAGTCGGGTATTCAGCGGGACCTCATCTCCATCAGACCATGAAATCAAGGCGATGCCGGTGCCGGTGTGGGTGCCGGCGCGGGTTTGGGCACCAGGTCTGGCAAGGCTGACGGCAATGGCGGCGGCGGCAATGCCTGCCAGGTGCCATCCGACGGCTGCATCGGCGCGGGCAACGCCGGGGTAGGGTCGCCCCCAGTGGGCTTGAGGATCATTTTCTCGGTGGTATCGCGCAGGATCATGCCCTCGGTCGAACTGCGTGCCTCCGTGCCGCTGTGGAAGGTGCTGATCTGGGAAATCGGCAGGTCCAGGTTGCGTTCGATCCTCGGCGTCAGCAGCAGGATGATCTCGGTTTTCTGCTGAGTGTTCTGGTTGCTGCCGAACAGTTTCTTGCCAATCCACGGGATCTGGCTCAACCACGGCAGCCCTGAGCCTTCGTCGATATCCGCCGTGCGGATCAGCCCCGAGACGATCTGGGTTTCATTGTTGCGCGCGGTCAACAAGGTCTTGGTCGAGCGGGAGCCCAGCTCGAAGGTGGCCGGCACATTGTCCGAGCCGGGAATGCGCTTGGTGATATGGCTCATTTCCACGTTCAATTCCAGGTTCACTTCATCGCTCAGGCTGATATTGGGCTTGACGTTGATCTGCAGCCCCACGTCCTGATACGACACCGACGATGTGGTGACCTGGTTGGCGGTGGTGGTGGTCACCACCGGGATCTTGTCGCCGATATTCACCTGGGCTTCTTCACGGTTGCGCACGCGAACCCTGGGGTTGGCCAGGGTCACCGTATTGCCGCTGCGTTGCAGCATGTTGATGCGCGCCGAGGTGCTGCCCGCGTCGAGCAGGATGTTGTCGCCATTGAGCCCGCGCAACGCGCTGAGTGGGATA
The DNA here is from genome assembly GCF_057808775.1 of Pseudomonas sp. FG86. NCBI lineage: Bacteria > Pseudomonadati > Pseudomonadota > Gammaproteobacteria > Pseudomonadales > Pseudomonadaceae > Pseudomonas > Pseudomonas sp. FG86. The sequence continues at coordinate 89,176 of NZ_JBMDIS010000017.1, forward strand.
CCCGCCAGCCCGGCAGGTACGTTGGCCAGGTTGCCCACGGATAAGCCGATGCTCTCCGGGTACTGGATGCCCAGGTTCCGTTCGTCATTCAGGCTGACCTCCAGCACCTGGATATCGATGGTCACTTCCGACTGCGCGATATCGATGGCCTCCACCAGTTTTTCCACGGCGCTGAGGGTGTCGAGGCCATCGCGCACGATCACCGCGTTGAGGCGTTCGTCCACCAGCACTTCCTTGGGCTTGAGGACCTGCTTGATTTCGGCGCCGACGACCTTGGGGTCGCCATGGCTGAGGTAGAACGTGCGCACTGCCAGCTCACGGTATTCACGCTCTTTGTCCGGTCGCCGGGGATAGATGAGAATGGTGTTGGCGTTGAGGATTTTCTTGTCCAGGCCCTGGGTGGTCAGCAGCAGGTTAAGCGCGTCTTCGGCGGTGGTTCTGCTGGCGGTCATGCTTGCCGAGGCGCTGGGATTGACGTCCTTGTCGATGACGAAGTTCACCCCGGACAGCCGCGCAATCGTTTCGAAAATCGTGCCCAGACTTTGCGAGCTGAAGTCCAGGCTGAGCGGTTTGCGCATTGCGTCACTGAGGTCGGGGCTGAGGTAGTCGGCGCTGACCAGTTGGCGGGTGAGGGCGTTGCGTAAATCGAGGGCGGCGCGGTAATTGGGCTTTTGCGCGATGACCTGGCGCACCAGGTTCAATGCCTCCACGGGGTTCGATTGTTGCAGGGCATAAGCCCGTTCCAGCTGTGGCCGCAGTTGCTTCATCGCCTGGATACTTTGGATTTCCTGGCGAGCACCGAGGTTGCCGGGGTCGTATTTGAGGATGGTTTCCAGCGCGCGGATGGCGGCTGCATCGTCGCCGCGCATCAAGGCGGCACTTGCTTCCCGGCTGTATTGGGCGACCAGCAACTCCAGTTTGCCGAATTGTGCTGTGCGCAACTGCACATCGTCAGGGGCCTCCTTGGCTTCGGCTTGCAGCACCTCGACCGAGCGCACGATGTCGCCCTGTTGGCGCAACGCGTCGCTGTGCTCGATGGCGCGCTGGGTTTCACAGGCCCCCAGCAGCGTCAGCGCCAGGCTCAGGGGGAATAACTTATGTCTCGCCATGATCCTGTCCTTCCCCGGTCATTGTTTGTCCAGGCGCAAGGTGCTGGCATGCTTGAGCGGCATGAAGGTCAGCACCACGGCGGTGTCGGTGAGTTTGTCCAGCCGGTAGTGGGCGTCGAGCATCTTGCCTGGCTCGATGTGCCCGGGCACCGCGCAGCGGTGGCACAGGGTGTACTGGCGGCCATTGCCGCGCAGCACCACGATTTTCGGCTGGTTTTCGTAGCGCCACTGCGCGCTCACGCTGAACGGCAACGGCGGTGGTTGGGGCGGCGAAGTGTCGACCGGTGTCGGCGGCGGCGGTGGCGTCCAGGTCTGGGCGGGAAACAGGTCGAGCCCTTCGACCTCGTCCGGGGTGGGGGTGGCGACGGGGGCCGAGGGCGTTTCAACAGCGCGCGCGATCGCCGGCGTCGAGGGTGTCTCGGGGCTGTCTACAGTGTCCTCCCAGAACAGCCAGGCGCAGCCGATCAGGGTCAGCAGCAACAACACGCGCAAGTACAGCGGCAGCTTCATTCCACCACCCCCAGCACACTCAGCTTGAGGCTGATGTCCAGCAGGCCGTTGCTGATTGCCTTGCGCTCCAGGGTTACGCTTTCGATGCGCACGCCTGGCTCTTTAGCGATGTCGGCCAAGGTACTGCGCAGCAGCAGGTAGGGGCCGGAGAGGGGGATCTCCAGGTCCAGGCGCTGCAACCCGGTGTCGCCGGGGGCAGAGTAGGCCAGGATGGTCTGTTCGATGATGAAGCCGCGTTGAGTGAGCAGGCCCAGCAGTTTTTCCAGGCGCGGGGCGAAGTCCTCAGCGCTGGGCAAGCGCTCAACCACGGCCGGCTCGGTGACCTGGACCTGCTCGGGGTGTTCGGCGATGCCAGCCTCCAGTGCCTGGCGACGCAGGCTGTCGGCCACGCCGGCCGGGTGAATCAGCGTGACCTCGATCACCAGCGCCGCAGCCATCACCCCCAGCGCCAACAGGCCCCAAAAGCCCAGGCGCTGTTGCGCTTGCATCAAGTGCCAACGCAGGCGCGGCCAGTGGCGGGTGAGGGTGTCCATGGCGGGCTACCTCGCGCCAACGCTGAGTTTGACCTGCACCGGGTGCTGTGGGTCATTGGTTTTGCGCGCGCTTTGTTGCAGGTTCACCTGGACACCGGGTTGGGCCTTGAGCCGCTCGACAAAGCGAAACGCGTCACCCAGCCCTTTGGCTTCCAGGTCCAGGTGCAGCAACTGGGCCTGGGTGTTGACCTCTACGCGCGTCAAGGCGACCTCGCCGGACCAGGCCCGCGCCACGGCGTTCATCAGCGCAAAGGGTGTGGTGGACTGTTGGGTAAAGGCCGTCACCTGTTGTTTCTGCCGGGGCGACAGGCGGATAGCTGCCTGGATCAATTGCTCCTGGCGGCGGGTCAACTGGGTAAAACGCTGCTCCAGGGCATCGGTCTGTTGTTGCTGTTGCGCCATGGCGTCCCATTGCTGCCAGGCCTGGATGATCAGCAGGGTCGCCACCAGCCACAATGCCGCCACCAGCGGTCGATGGGTGGCGCTGGCCCGTTGGAAGTCGACGTAGGGGGCGTAGCCCTGTTGCCGGGCGCGAGCGAGGCGGGAAGTCAGCCGGGCAATCATGGTAACGGTGCTCCCAGCCACGGGTGCAGGGGGCCCAACCAGTGCTCGGTGGGGCTGTTGGCGACGACCCGGGTGGCGGGCGCCTGTCGCTGGGCCAGCAGGTCGGCAGTGAACAGGTTGTCGCTCAAGGTGCTGCCGGGCTGTGTCGATATCACGCACACTTGATCGGCGCGCCCCTGGTGCCGATAAAGGCAACTGAGGCTCTCGGCTTCCGGCACCGCCAGTACGCAATCAGCCGGCAATTGCCGCCAGTACTGCTGCGCCACCGCCGTCAGCAGCGGTGCGCAGGTGACCAGGGGCAATCGGTGCAGCTTGAACAGCTCGCGCAGGTCGTGCAGCAGGTCCCGTGGGGCGGCCACGGCCAGGCGCTCATCGCCGAACTGACTCGCGGCGACCTGCACCTGCCAGCGCTCAGGGTCGATGCCGGCCTGTTGGTTGAAGGTGGCCTCGGCGAAACCTTGCCAGTCGCCTGCGCTGTACAGGTCGGTTTGCCACGGCAGCATCAGGTAGTGCACATGGGGAAACCCCAGCAGCACCTTGGCCCGATCAAGCACGCGCACGCGGCCGCGCGGGGCCTGTGCCAACAGTTCGGCGCAGGCGCCCAGGGGGTCGCCGGCCTGCTGGGCACCCCACACCTTCGCATTGCGCCCGCGGGCGCGCGCGGCCCAGGCGACACCGGTGCTGTGCAGCCACACCACGTGCTCAATAAAGGGAAATGACACGGTGCAACTCCTTGAGCGTGGTGTCGCCCTGGGCCGCGTGGGCCAGGGCGATATCGCGGATGAACACGTGGCCGGCTTCGCGCGCCAGTTCGCGCAGGGTAGACGCCGAGCTGCGATGGAGCAGGCCCTCCTTGATGCTGTCGGTGACGCTCAGCACCTCCGCCAGGGCGAGCCGGCCGCGATAACCGGTGTGGCGACAGGCCTCGCAGCCTTTGCCTTCGCGGTAATGGCCTTGCCTGAGCTGGGTTTCGGGCAGTTGGGCCAGGCGCGCGAGGTCCGCGTCGGGCTCCGCGTCCACGCCGCAGTCCGGGCAGATGCGCCGCACCAGGCGCTGGGCAACCACGCCATTGAGGGCTTCGACGAAACTGGCCGGGTCCACGTCCATATAGGTAAAACGCTCCAGCACGCTGAAGGCGCTGTTGGCATGCACCGACGACAGCACCAGGTGCCCGGTCAACGCCGCCTGCACGGCAATGCCCGCTGTTTCACCGTCGCGGATTTCCCCCACCAGGATGGTGTCCGGGTCATGGCGCAGGATCGAGCGCAGGCCACGGGCGAACGTCAGCCCCTTCTTGTCGTTCACCGGGATTTGCAGTACGCCGGGCAGTTCGTATTCCACCGGGTCTTCGATGGTGATGATTTTTTTCTCGCCGGTATTGGTCTCCGACAAGGCGGCGTACAGCGTGGTGGATTTGCCGCTGCCGGTGGGCCCGGTCACCAGCAACATGCCATAGGGTTCGCTGGCCAACACACGGATGCGCGCAATGGTATCGGCGTTCAAACCCAGGGTTTCCAGGCTCAGGGACTCGCCGCGCTGGGATTTGTCGAGAATTCGCAGCACCGCATCTTCACCGTGGATGCTGGGCATGATCGACACGCGGAAATCCACTTCGCGCCCCTGGATTTTCATCTTGAAACGCCCGTCCTGGGGCACCCGCCGCTCGCCGATATCCAGCTCCGACAACACCTTGATCCGCGACAGCGCCTGTTCGGCCATGTCCATCCCGCTGGCCTGGCCCATCTGCTGCAACACGCCGTCGATGCGGTACTTGATCACCAGGCCCTGGGGCGTGCTTTCCACATGGATATCGCTGGCGCGGCTTTGCAGTGCATCGAACAGCATGGAGTTGACCAGGCGCACCACCGGGTTGTCGTCGCGGGCGATGCTGCTCAGGGAAATTTCCTGGGCGGCTTGGCTGACCCGGACGTTTTCGTCGTCTTCGCCAAAGGGTTGCATGACCCGCTGGCTCGCTTCGGCCAGGCTCAATTGGGCCTTGACCGCATCGGGCAGGCTCATGGCCAGGGGCAAGGCACGCAGGCTTTGGGTGGATTGAATCCAGTGGCGATCACGCAGGGTGAAAGGCTCTCCGAGGACCAGGCAGGGCCGGCCTTGATAGTCCACGGGCAGCACGTTGTGGATCAGTGCCTGGGGCAGCGCCAGCAGGTCGAAGCGCCAGTGCTCGGCGAGGTGTGCGGGCTCGATGGGGGTCAGGCCCAGGGTGGTGGCGATCGTGGGCAACTGGTCGGGTACGGTGTGCAGCACTTCGCGCAGGTAATCGGCCAGGGACAGGCCACGTTGCGCCGCGAGTGCTTGCCATTGCCGTGTCTGTTCGCTCATTGCGCTACCCCTGGATGGAACCCGCCAACTCGAAAATCGGCATGTACAACATGAACACGATCAAGCCGATCAGCCCGCCCACCACCAGCATCAGCAGGGGCTCGAAGACCTTGCTGAACAGCTCGATGGCGCGTTCCAGCGCTTCATCGTGGAACTGCGCGATACGCTCGCACATGGCCGCCAGCTCGCCGCTCTGTTCACCCACGCGCAACAGGCGCTCGGCAACGGCGGTGGTCAGTTGGTGGCGGGCCAGCGAAGTGGACAGGGGCTGCCCGGCCTGGATATCGGTCAGGGCCTGGTGCAGGTCGGCTTGACGTTCCACGGGCAGCAGCGCGCCGGACAATTGCACGGCCGTGACCACCGGCATCCCACCCATCAGCAGCATGCCGGCGGTGCGATAAAACCGCGCGAGCACGAACAATGTGCGCTGGGCACCCAGGCTGGGGATTTTCCAGAACAGGCTGGCGGCGCGACGTTTGAAACCGGCACTGCGAAACAGCAACACCAACCCGCCAATTGCCAGCACCAGGCTGAGCAGCAGCTCCATGCCGCGCGCCTCCACCAGCGCGCCCCACCACACCATGAAGCGCGCCGTTGCCGGCAGGTCGGCGACCGCGTCGAACACCGAGGCAAAACGCGGGATCACGAAAAACAGCAGGAACAGCAGGATCAATGCGCCCACGCTGAGCACCACCAAGGGGTACATCAGGGCGCCGCTGACGCGTTTTTTCACGGTTTCCAGGTGCGCCTCGAAGTGGTGGTAGCGGCGCAGGGCGACGGCCAACTGGCCGCTGTGTTCCGAGGACGCCACGGTCGCCACCAGCAGTGAAGGAAAGACCGCGGGTTTGAGTTGCATCGCCTTGGACAGCGAGTTGCCTTCGTACATGGATGCGAGCAGATCGCTCATGACCTGCCGGTTGATGCCCTGGGGGGCCTTGTCGCGCAGGGTTTCCACGGCTTCCACCAGCACCAGGCCGGCGTCCAGCAGCACCACCAGTTCCTGGATAAACAAACCCAGGGCAAATCGGGCGCGGCGACTGGGTAGTTTCAACTGGCGGCGGGCTTTCAACGAGATGACCTGTGTGCCGTCAGCCTGTAATTGCCGGCGTGCGTGGGCCAGGTCGAGGGCTTGCAGGCGCAGGGTCTGCAAATGGCCGTTGCGGATGACGCGCGCATCGATATCGATCATGGCGATCGTCCGGCCAGTTGCTGGCGCTGCTGCAGCAACTCGCGGTAGTAGCGCCACACGGTCAGGGCATACCGGGCGCGCCGTGCTTCCCGCTCCGGCTTGGGGCCTGCGTTATAGGCACCGACAGCTTGCCAGCCGTAGCCGTGTTCGCGAATAAAACCGGCAAGCACCCACGCACCGACCATCACGCTGGTGCAGGGCTGCGTGATCAACTGCTGTTCGGTGATACTCCAGCGTGCCAGCGCGGGCAAATGACGGCTGTTGATTTGCATCAGGCCGATGTCCTGGCTGCCGTCGCTGTTGATATTGCGCGCGCTGGGGTTGAGGCCGGATTCGACCTTGGCGATGGCGTACAGCAAGAGTGGGTCGACGTGGTAGCGGCTGGCTGCCAGTTGCCAGCAGTCGGCCTCGGCGACGCCCGAAAGGCACAGCAACGTCAGGGCGATTCGCAGGGTGTGCATGGTGGGTCACAACCCGTACACGATGTCGGCGTAGGTGTTCACACCACCGGCCTTGCCGTCGCGCCCCAAGGAGATGATTTCTGCATCGTTGGGCGGTGTGCCGGGATTCTTGTAGAGATAAGGGTTGCCCCAGGGGTCAGGCGGCAACGCTTTCAAATAAGGGCCTTGCCAATTGTTCGCGTTGGCGGGGCGTGTGGTGAGCGCATTCAAGCCGAGTGTTTCGTCCGGGTAGTTGCCGTTGTCCAGGCGGTACTGGTTCAGGGCATCGGCGAGGGACTTCATTTGGCCTTGGGCGGTTTGGACCTTGGCCAGTTCCAGGCGATCAAACATCTTCGGGCCGACGTAGCCGGCGAGCAGGGCGATGATCAGCAGGACGACCAGCAACTCCAGCAAGGTGAAGCCGCGAGGGGGGCTGTGGATAAAGGTGCGTGTGCGCATGGAGATACCCTGTTGGGAGTGCCAAGGTACGGCGGTTGTGTGTAACTCTCCCGGCCCGCTGTTGTGCGGGCACCGCCGGTAGAACATCGTTAGAACACTGACTGTTCAACTACATCTTCAACTTTAGCGCTGCTCGATATAAGGCGCCGTGAGGCGCCCTATAACGTTTGGCGCTTACGCTTATCCATTAACTGAATATGCGCGTGTACGCCGATGGGTTATTGGACTTCGTCCCAGGCTTGCTCCCACGCCGTGCCGGAACCGGGGGCATAGGCCCATGCGGCGCCTGCACACCAGGCGGTGTAAGGGTGGGGTTTGCACCGATAGTTCTTGCCTTGATTGGTCACGATGTCGCCGGCTTTATAAGGGGTGCCTTCCTTGTAGGCCGGGTAGTCCTCGCCGCCACTGGCAGGGCTGACAGTAAAGTCAAACTCCGCCTGGCTGGTCTTGCCATTTTGTTGGTCGCGGACATTCAGCCGTGCCTTGAACGTCGTGGGCTGAGTGACTTTATAGGCTGTGCCACTGACAGTTGCACCGTCCTGCGCACCTTCCATCCCTGGGACTGTCCAGTGAAAAAGCAACTTTCCGTTGCTTCCTGTCGATCCGGTTCCGCTGAACGTAAAGGCCTGTCCCGATTTCAGCGAGGTGGGCCCTGTAATACGTGCCACTGGGGCTGCCGGGTTGACAGGGCCTGGGCCTCCTTCCGTGATGATCGACATGGCATCAGTCGCGCCAGGATCAATGACATAGGTGAGATTGCTCAATGGGTCGGCCGGATCAAATCTGACTGCTCCATTGTTCAAGATGCCTATTTGGGCAACGGAAGGGGGCACTTTAGCGGCGAGCTCAGCGCCCCATCGGCTCGGCGCCAAATTGGTTGGGTTGATGTCGTGAATGATGTCCACCAGCTCATTTCTTTGGCCGGAGCTTGCAAAGATCCGATAGTGCACTTTGTCGCCTGGCTTCAGAGCTTGCATATCGGCATTGATGAATGGACCGATGGGCGTCAGGGGATCGGGCACTGTGCCGCCCTGGAACTTCACATCCGAACAGGAGATGAAAAACTCGCCGGCGGGATCATCCCGTACCCAAATACCCACGATCAACCCATTGCCTGATGCGCTGCTGGGGATGGGACGGGTGATCAGGAAATAGCCCGAGGCCGATATGGCGGGTGGGGTTTGCCAGTTTGTGTTCGCTACCGTGAAGTTTTCCGGCTGCCCCAGGGGGATCAAGTCACTCCATGTCAGAACATCAGTGGCGGTGTTAAAGCCTGGGCGTGTAATAAACGGATAGAACGTGCTCGGTACATGTGGCGCTGTACCGATAAGGCGCATTGTCAGCGATTGCCCCGGGACAACACTCGTCTTGGTCCAATTAGGGGTCGGGAAATCCAGGCTGGCCTTTTTCGGGTCATTCGCAGCGCATATCTGGCCATCCTTGATGATCCCCTGGATCTGAGCCAGCGTTGGGTGGTGGATATGCGGGATATGTGCGACTTCATGCCATTGCTGGGCGGGAAATGCCCATTCTGCAGGCGTGCGAAAAGATGCCAATGACGCTTCTCGACAGCCTCTGTCCACGATGGCTGAACCGTCCTGTGATTGCCAGAATCCTCCGGTCACCTGGCAGTTCACCGCGCGTGAGGGAGGAGTGTCCAGCGCCCCATGGGCCCATCCCAAGGCCGGCGCCAAACACAGTGCCGCCAGTACCCATTTACAAAGTTTTTTCGTGTAGTTATTCATGCTCTAGTCCACCTTCAATTCAGATAAACAAGTTCCGAACTGCTGGAACGATCAGTTGTGTGAGTGCATTGGCATCATTGGGTCGTCTGATCTCCCATGGGAGCGGTGCGGGTTGCGGGGTTACTCTGCCCAGGACCGTACAGAAACACCCACCCTTGATAACTACCTTGCCCTGTAAAACTCTGATCCTTGACTGAAAAATTACCTTGTTTGAACGGCGTGCCCTTGGCCTTGCTGAACACCCCCATGATGGTTTCGCCCGGCCCCGCCACCACGCCCCATTCGGTGCTGCCGCTCAGCGGGTTGGCATAGACCCGGCGCAGATAGCGCTTGACGGTCGGTTGGCGACGGTCGAGCACCAGGTCATCGAGGGATTTGGGAAAGGTGTGGCCGGCGGTGTAATACAGGCCGATCGCGCGGCGGATTTCATTCCCCCGCGCCAGCAGCTCCAGCTCGCGCTCACGCTGCAACACGCTGGCCGCGAGCGTGCCCACTTCCATCAGCATCACGGCCACCACCGCTACCATCACCAACATGCCCATGAACACCGAACCGTGTTGACGCTGTTTACCAATCCGCATAGGCGCTCCCGTCATTCGCATTGCCGGGGGCGCCACTGCGTACATCGCCCAGGCCTTGTTCGTCGGAAGGTTGCAATTGCCAGGTATCGCGCTTGCCGGTCAGCGGGTCGAGGGGGATTTCGCGCAGGTAGCGGCGGTCCACCAGGGCTTGCAGGGACTCGGGATTGGCACCGTGGTCTTCGCGGTATTGGTCGAGCGCCTGGCGGATGGAAGACAGGTTATGGCGCAGCACGGTTTCCTGGGCCTTGGCGTGCTGGCGAAAGTACTGGGGGGTCACCAGGGTCATGAGGGTGGCGATAATGGCCATGACCACCAGCAGTTCAATCAGGGTAAAACCCCGATTACCACTGGCTGTATAACGTTCCATTCAAACTCTCCCGTGTGCTGCGGGATGAAACGTCAAAGACATCTTCCCCCTCTTGTGGGTTATCGGCGCTGCTCTTGTAGCTGCGCAGTTGCCAGGTTTGGGCTGGCGACAGTTCGGGACACTCGCAGACGGGGTCGCGGGGAATGCGGCGCAGGAAGAAGAGTTTCTTGCCTTTGAGGTCGGTCTGGTCGGTGACCCCCTCGACCAAGGCTTGCAAGGTGGGTGGATAGCCGCTGTCGCTGATGCTCTTTTGAATACGGCCGTCGTCGGCGGCCTCTTTGTAGGAATCAATCGCGCGGCGTATTTCCCGCAACGACCGTTGCAAGTCCAGTTCTCGATCGCGTTTACCCATCAACGCCGTCAGCGGATAAGCCACTGTCGACAGCGTGGCCAGCAAGGCCAGCGTCAGTAGCAATTCAATCAGCGTAAAACCTTTAGCGCAGTGATGGCTGGGAGGCCCCTGCCACATCACTGTTCAACCTCCCTCTAACCCGCCAAGGACTTCAGCACTAACCCGGGCCAATGGACGTAACTGCAAGGGTGAGTGTAGATGAAGTTTTAAACAGAGTGTTTTTTGTACAACTGTCGGATAAACGGTGGTTACCCACAATGGCTGTGCACGTGGCTGTGGATAAGGTGTTCGCGGTTGTCCACAGGCCACGTAAAATCACGCCTGTAGCGCGCTGTATGAAAAGTGATCACCCTAAGTGACGGTTTTTACGGGGATTTTAGTGTGGATAAGGCCGCTGCCTGCGGTCGACTTGCCCCCAAAGTCTGTTGGCGGTTCTGTGGATAAGATGTTCGCTATCGGCTACGGGCCAGGTAATACGTGGCTTTGCCAGTCTTGGTTAAATATTGATCGATTGTGTGTTTTTGCGCCTGTAAAAGGCTGTAAGCCCCTATTTATCCTGTCTTGCAGCGGTTTTCCACAGACGGCGTGAAGTTGCCCCCAAAGTCTGTTGGCGGTTCTGTGGATAAGGTGTTTGCGTTCAGCTACAGGCCATAGGCGACGGGCCTTTCAGGGTGTTGATCGAAAAGTGATCAATGGGCGGCGAAACCCGGTGATCTGAATAAGTCACGGATTTTCTTCGGTTTATTTTGCGCGGTGAGCGCAGTTGCCCACAATTGCTGTGGGTGGCTTTGTGGATAAGTTGTTGGGTAAAGGCTGGAGGGCAGGCTGGCAGTGGCCTGCGAGAGATTTGATCAAATATTAAGCAGTGTGAGGTTCAAGTGTGGGAGGGGGGCAATCCCCCTCCCACATTTTTGAGCGGTGGGTCTCGGTTATTCGTGTGCAGCCACGCCTTTGAGGTAAGGCGCCGGCGCCGCGCCCAAGTTGTTCAACATGCGTTCGCTGTACCAATCCACAAAGTTCACCACGCCGAACTCATAGGTCTTGGAGTACGGGCCCGGCTGGTAGGCGCTGGAGTTGATGCCGCGCTGGTTCTCCTCGGCCAGGCGACGGTCCTGGTCGTTGGTGGCGTCCCACACCTGGCGCATGCGTTCCACGTCGTAGTCCACGCCTTCCACGGCGTCCTTGTGCACCAGCCACTTGGTGGTGACCATGGTTTCCTGGGCGCTGATCGGCCACACGGTGAACACGATGATGTGATCGCCCATGCAGTGGTTCCACGAGTGCGGCAGGTGCAGGATGCGCATCGAGCCCAGGTCGGGGTTCTTGATGCGGCCCATCAGCTTGGCGCAGCCCTGCTTGCCATCCAGGGTCATGGACACGGTGCCCTTGAGCAGCGGCATGCGCACGATACGGTTGCGCAGGCCGAAGCTGGCGTGGGCGTAAGGGATCTTCTCGGCGTCCCAGGCAGCGGCGGAGGCGGCCACGTGGTCCTTGAAGGCCTGGTCGGCGCGCGGGTCGGTGACGTCGTCCCACTCCAGCAGGGTTTTCAGCAGTTCCGGGTGCGACGCGTTGCAGTGGTAGCACTCGCGGTTGTTTTCCAGCACCAGCTTCCAGTTGGCCTTTTCCATCAAGGTGGTTTGCACCGCCACCTTGGTGTTCTCCATGTCGTAGGGTTCCATGTAGTGGGTCAGGGTCGACAGGAAGTCATCGATGGCCGGCGGGTTCTCGGCCAGGCTGATAAAGATATAACCGCCGGCGGTCTTCACGTTCACCGGCTTCAAGCCGTACTGCTTCATGTCGAAGTCGGCGCCCATCTCGGTGCCGGCGAACAGCAGGCGCCCGTCCAGTTCGTAGGTCCACTGGTGGTAGTGGCAGACCAGCTTGGCCACCTTGCCCTTGTCGCTGGTGCACAGGCGCGAACCGCGGTGGCGGCAGACGTTGTGGAACGCATGCACCACGCCTTCGGCGCCACGGATCACGATGATCGGGTTCTTGCCCACTTGCAGGGTCAGGTAGTTGCCCTTGGTGGGGATCTCGCAGGTCATGCCGGCGATCAACCACTCTTTCTGGAAGATCTCCTGCATGTCGATATCAAACAGCCGGTCATCAGAGTAGAACGGCTGTGGCAGCGAAAACGTGCGCTCGCGCTCTTGCAGCATCTGCGCGGTGGCCTTGCGTGCGGGTTCCAGCGGATCGCCCAAGCTTAAGGTTGCGGTGACGTCCATCGTGTGTGTCCTCATGGCCATTCTGTGTGGCCGGCGAATAGTGGCTACGGTTGTTGCAGTGCAAGGCGTAAAGAAAGCGTCGTTGTTGGGAGCGAGTGTGGGGCTGCTGATGCACGGAACCTTATCCATGAGCGACATGGCCCACTCTGTTCCCGACGCGCAACCCCCGTGGTATGGGGGCTGGTCGCGATAAGTATGTGAATGTCGCAGATAGGTAAATGGGCGGTTCTCGCGTTACGCAGAATCGCCACCATAAAGGCCGAGCCTCGGCGGTGGAGAACAGCATGTCCAGCAACTTCCTGAATCCGGTAACCACCCAGACCTGGGCCAATGGTCGGCACATTGTCCGTTGCGTCAAAGTCATCCAGGAAACCTGGGACGTGCGCACCTTCTGCTTCATGGCCGACCAGCCGATCCTGTTCTTTTTCAAGCCGGGGCAGTTCGTCACCCTGGAGCTGGAAATCGACGGCCAGCCGATCATGCGCTCGTACACCATTTCCAGCTCGCCGTCGGTGCCGTACAGCTTCTCGGTGACCATCAAGCGCGTGCCGGGCGGCAAGGTCTCCAATTGGCTGCATGACACCCTGCATGAGGGCCAGGAGCTGGCGGTGCACGGGCCGGTCGGGCTGTTCAATGCCATCGACTTCCCCAGCCCGAAAGTGCTGTACCTCAGTGGCGGCGTGGGGATTACCCCGGTGATGTCCATGGCCCGCTGGTTCTACGACACCAACGCCAACGTCGACATGACGTTTATCCACAGCGCCCGCTCGCCCAAAGACATCATCTACCACCGCGAGCTGGAGCATATGGCGTCGCGGATCGATAACTTCAGCCTGCACCTGATCTGCGAGAAACACGGGTTGGGTGAGCCTTGGGCGGGTTATCGCGGTTATCTGAACCACAAGATGCTGGAACTGATGGTGCCGGACTTCCTGGAGCGCGAAGTGTTCTGCTGCGGGCCTACGCCGTATATGAACGCGGTGAAGCGCCTGCTGGAAGTGGCCGGTTTCGACATGGCGCGGTATCACGAGGAGTCCTTTGGCGCTACGCCGCCGGAAGCGCGGGCGGATGCCGTGGAGCAGGCTGAACAAGCCGCCGATGCGCCGGAAATCGATCTGGCAGACCTGCACCAAGTGGAATTCATTGCCTCGGGCAAGAGCATTCGCGTGGCCCCGGGCGAAACCGTGCATGCGGCGGCCGCCAAGCTGGGCCTGTTGATCCCGAAAGCCTGCGGCATGGGGATCTGCGGCACATGCAAGGTGCTGAAGCTGGGGGGCGAGGTCGAGATGGACCACAACGGCGGGATCACCGAGGAGGACGAAGCCGAAGGCTACATCCTGTCGTGCTGCAGTGTGCCGAAGGGCGATGTGCGCATCGAGTTCTGAGGCTCAGTACAGCCCCGGCCGACGATCCCGATGAACATGGTTGTGGTCGCTGATTGACTTGTTCCTGGCCTGTGCCAGTGGCAGGTCGGCCACCCATTGTTGTTCCATCGGCTGGGAGGCTGCTCCGGCCAGCGGGTAGCCATCGGCGTCGACGATGACCGAACCGCCTACCCAATTGACGCCACGTTCTTCGCCATAACGGTCGCACGCAGCGATGAACATGCGGTTGACCGCCGCATTGGCCTGGACCCGCACGATCTCCGCCGGCCGTTCACCCACGGGGCGCGGGCCGTCCGGCCAGTTCACCGGGGCGCAGAGCAGGTCGGCTTCCGCCAGTGCTGCCAGGCGTACCCACTCCGGCAGTTCCAGGTCGTAGCAGATCATCATGCCGATCCGCCCGACGGCGGTGTCGACCACCGGAGGCGGCGCATCACCGGCGGTGAAGATCAGTTTTTCGCGGTCCCACAGGTGCGCCTTGCGATACACCGTCACCCGCCCGCTGGGTTCGACCAGCGCGGCACTGTTGGCGACGCGTCCCGCGCTCAGGCGCTCGCAGAAGCCTGCGACGATGATGATCCCCAGCGCTTGCGCGAGGCTTTTCCACAGGCTCAGGGTCGGACCGTCGCGTGTCTCGGCGGCCTCGTGGGCTTCCTCCAGGTCCGTGAACATGTAGCCGCTCTGAACCAGCTCAGGCAGGACGATCACCTGCGCATTAAGGCTGGCCGCTGCGCGAATCGAGCGCTCGGTCAGCGTCCGGTTGTAGTGGGTATCGCCGATACGCGGCGCCAGTTGATGACAAACCACGCGTAGCAGGGTCACGACAGGTCTCCTTCCAACGCTCGCTCACTGGCTTGCATGGCCCGCGCTTCGGCGGCGTGGTCGAGGTGGCGGCTCATCATGTAGTAGACCATTGCCGAGACCGCCAGGCCGACGACGAACGCAACATCGGCGCCGCCCAGCATCACGCTGATCGGTCCTTGATAAAAACCCAGCGACATAAACGGAATCATTGCCGCCAGGCCGAGGAAATAGGCAATGAGCCCGGCGCTCGACCAGCGCCCATAGATACCGGCCGGGTTGAAAATGTCGCTGATTGCGTAGCGCCCTTTTCGTATGGCATAGAAATCTGCGAGGTTGACGGCTGTCCAGGGCACCAGGAAATACAGCATCAAGAGGACGAAGGTGTTGAAGCTGTTCAGGTAGCTCTCGGGGATGCTCAAGGCAATCACAAAAATCACCGCGGCCACCAGGCTGATCCCAACGATGCGGCTCCTGATCCGCGGCTTGATCGGTACAAAACCGTCAATGGCACTGATCCCGGTGAGCATCGCGCCGTAGCAGTTGACCGCCATGATGCCGACCAGCGCGGGTACTGCGATCAACACGGTAAAGGTGCCAAACCCCGGAAGCAGTTGGTTGCCCACGGCCTGTACGCTGCCGATGGCGTCGGGCGAGGGCAGCGCCGAGGCGAGGAAGGCCCCCAGCGACATCAGCCACAGCGCCGAGCCGGCGGCCCCCAGGTAGGTCCAGAAGATGACGCTGCGCGACGGCGTGTTATGCGGCAGGTAGCGCGAGTAATCCGAGACGTAGACGGCGTAGCTGATCTGGTAACCCGCGGCGGCTGAAAGCTGGATCAGAAAGGCCGACCAGGAAAAATGTGCGTCGACCACCGCGGTGTCGGCCTGCAGGTACATCACGGCGGCGACCGTGAGGACCGCGAACACGCTGATCATCACGTAGGTCAGCCAGCGTTGCACCGTGTGCAGGAGGTCGTGGCCGATCACGGCGATCACCACTGCCAGGATGATCATCAAGGCGTACCACGGTGCACGGTTGCCGGGCAGCACGGTATTGATGGCGTCGGTTGCCAGGACCACGTTGAACACGTTAAAGCCGATGTACACGAACACCACGGCGATAAAGGGCACGATGGCCCCACGCAGGCCGAACTGTGCCCGCGACTGGATCATCTGCGGCAACCCCATGCGCGGCCCCTGGTTGGCATGGAACGCCATGGCAAACGTGCCCAGGCACACGCCGATGACAATCGCCAGGATCGCGTACACCAGGCTCAGCCCCAAGGCGGCGCCGGTAAACCCGGTGACCAGGGTGGTCAGTACGAAGTTACCGGTGAACCAGAACGGCGCCTGATGCCAGACCTTGCCGTGGCGCTCATTGCGCGGCACGTAGTCAATGGAACGGGTTTCGATTTTCAGCGTGGCGGAGGGCGGGGCAGCCGATCGGTTGGAGGGCGCGTTCATAGGCATCACGGTCTGTTTTTATTAAGTGAGGCTACGAAGAGTCTTGTAACTAAAAAGACAATTGAATCGCTATTCGCAAATAATCACTTCACGAATTTCTGAACTGATTGCCTGAAGCCTGCTGACACAAGGCTTGTATGACGCATCAGTTTTTTATTCCCAAGTGATATAGAGACATTTCCTACAACTATCTACGCTGAGCATCTCAGCCGTCGTATTCGCCCTTCGCATTGAAGCAGTAGGTGGACGTCCTAATTTCATACCAAGGATGATGACCATGTCTGCTATTCCCTCCCGCAGTAAAGGCGCAGCGCGCTTGCTTGCCGATGATGTCACTGCACTGATTCCAGACTTTCCTTTTCATTACGCCCGGTTTCTTGAGACGGCCGCCAGTCAGGGCACGCCGTTGGCCCAGGTATCCCACTTGGCGTATGGCAGCCAGGTATTGATCGTCGGGGCCGGCGTCGCCGGCCTGGTGGCGGCCTATGAAGCCATGCGCATGGGGTTGCACCCGGTGGTGGTAGAGGCCAGTGACCGCATCGGTGGGCGACTGTATTCCCATGTGGCAGGTAATCCGCAAGATCCGGAAAACAGTGTGATCTGCGAGCTGGGTGCCATGCGCTTTCCTGTTTCAGGCAAGGCGTTGATGCACTATTTCAACAAAGTTGGCATGACGGCCCATTCGACCGACTTTCCCAATCCGGGGTCGCCGTTTACCCCCAGTACGGTGGTCGACTATCAGCAACAACAGGTCTATTACGAACGCAATAACCTGCCGCCTGATTACGCTGAGATCGAGGATAAGTTATTCAACGTATTTCTTGAGCAGAACCCGATCAAGTTCACTGAGATGGAAGCGGCAATGTCCGAGGGAAGCCTGGATCAGGCCAAGATCAAAGCCCTGTGGAACGCGATCCTTGATGCGGGTTGGGACAACCTCAGTTTTTTTGCCGCGATGGTCGAGCAGGCGGGTTGGAGCCGCGAAGATATCGATCTGTTCGGCCAGATCGGCTTCGGCACAGGCGGTTGGAACACCGATTACCCGAACTGCTTCCTGGAGGTGTTACGGGTGCTGTATACCGGGCTGGATACCAATCACAAGCTGATGTACGACGGCTCCAGTGAACTGCCAAACCGACTTTGGACGCGTGCCCCGGAGACTTTTGGCGACGCTATGGTTCATTGGCCTGCGGGTACCACCGTCCGAGGTCTGACCACCCAGGTCATCGCTCAGCCTTTGAAGCAGGAAGTGCGGCAGATCCTGCGGCGGCCGGATGGCAAATTCGACGTGTGGGTGTTTGATCATCATCTGGCAGGCGAGCGCCAATACACCTTTCCTGCAGTGGTCTACACCCCTCAAAAGCGGATCCTCGATAAATTCCGTTATATGGATGGCGCTGCCCGCTTCAATCAGATGAATGACCTGTTATCTCCCGAGGAATGGGAAGCGGTGATGTACACCCATTACATGCAGTCGGCAAAAATCTTCGCGCAAACCAAACGACCCTTCTGGACCGACGTGGAGGGTGATTTTCAGCACAAGATGAGCGTGACGTTGTCGGATCGAATCACCCGTGGCACCTACCTGCTGGACTATGGTCGGAGCGAGGGACCTCACAGAGGCAGTGGCATGTTTTTGTCTTACACCTGGAATGACGACAGCCTCAAATTCCTGGGTGATCGCAGTGCGCCGCTGCCGTCTCATGTGCAGTTATGCACAACCTTGCTGGATAGCGTGTACGCCCCTCATCAGCTGAACCTGGCGGCTGAGTTCGGCATGACCAATCCCTTTGTCGAGATCAACTGGGAAGAGCAGCCGTTTTTCCTGTGCGCGTTCAAAATGAACCTGCCGGGACAATACGAGTACCAGCGCTTGCTGTTTTCCCAGTTCATGAACGGTGTGTCGAGTGGGCAACCCGATGGGTTCATTCTCGCCGGGGACGATGTTTCCTGGACGGGGGCTGGGCGGAAGGGGCGGTAACGACGGCCTTGAACGCCGTAAATAAACTGGCGGTGCACTTCAACGGTGGGACCTTGCTCACCAACCGCGGCCCCATTGATGAATGGCAAGCGCTTCAGCCCAAAGCCTTGTGAGCATAGGTTTGTGAGTGAGGTGCGGGAGCGATAAGCGCGCAAGTGGCTCCAGCTGCGCGTCGCAGGTCATGAGACTGCGACGCGGGCTTGCGCGGCCGTCGTTTCAGTCACCCATGACTTCGCGAATATCCGCCGCCAGTTCGCGCACGCGTTCTTCTTCGGTATCCCACGCACACATGAACCGCGCGCCGCCTTTGCCGATAAAGGTGTAGAAGCGCCAGCCCTTGGCCGTCAGCGCGGCAATCGCCGGTTCCGAGAGTTGCAGGAACACGCCGTTGGCCTGCACCGGGAACATCAACTCCACGCCGGGAATATCCGCCACCAGGCTGCTGAGCAACTGCGCGCAGTGGTTGGCGTGGCGTGCGTGTTTGAGCCAGGCGTCGTTTTCCAGCAGGCCCACCCAGGGGGCGGAGAGGAAGCGCATCTTCGAGGCCAGTTGGCCGGCCTGTTTGCAGCGGTAGTCGAAGTCTTCGGCCAGCTTGTGGTTGAAGAACAGGATGGCCTCACCCACGGCCATGCCATTCTTGGTGCCGCCAAAGCACAGCACGTCCACCCCGGCTTTCCAGGTCAGGTCGGCGGGTGAGCAGCCGAGAAACGCGCAGGCGTTGGAAAAGCGCGCGCCGTCCATGTGCAGGTTCAGGCCGAGTTCCTTGCAGGTAGCGCTGATGGCGCGGATTTCTTCCGGGGTGTAGACGCTGCCGACTTCCGTCGCCTGGGTCAGGGTCACTACGCGCGGTTTGGGGTAATGGATGTCCTGGCGCTTGAGGGCGATCTCGCGGATCGATTCCGGGGTCAGCTTGCCGTTTTCAGTGCGGGCAGTGAGCAGTTTCGAGCCGTTGGAGAAAAACTCCGGTGCGCCGCATTCGTCGGTTTCGACGTGGGCGGTTTCCGAGCAAATCACGCTATGGTAGCTCTGGCACAGCGAAGACAGCGCCAGGGAGTTGGCGGCGGTGCCGTTGAAGGCGAAGAACACTTCGCAGTCGGTTTCGAACAGGTTACGGAAACCGTCGGCAGCGCGGTGGGTCCATTCATCGTCGCCATAGGCGCGCTGGTGGCCGTGGTTGGCTTGTTCCATGGCGGCCCAGGCTTCCGGGCAGATGCCGGAATAGTTGTCGCTGGCGAATTGCTGGCTCTTGTCGGTCATGGCCCATTCCTGTGGTCGATGTTGGTGCGCACTTTAACCAAGATTGTCGGGCGTGCGCACGCACTGTAAATGCAAAGTCACTGGGGAATTATGCACGGTACTGAAACGATGCCTGTCGGACGTGTCCGTGATGGCGCTTTGGATTTGCTCAAGTGGCTGGCGCTGCTGTGCATGGTGCTCGATCACCTGCGCTACGTCGGCCTGAGCCTGGATGGCCTTTATGTGCCGGGGCGCCTGGCGTTCCCGTGGTTTTGCCTGGCGATTGCGGCGAATTTGCATCGGGTTAGGAGCGCGCCCGTGACCGGCCAGTGGCGCTACCTGGGTTGGTTGTTGCTGTTCAGTGTGATCAGCGAAGTGCCGTACCGCATGTTTATCGACGATGCCGATACGTTGAATGTGCTGCCGACCCTGGCCTTGGGCCTGCTGGTTGCCCGAGGATGGCAGCAGAAGGCGCCGGTTGATCGAGGATTGGCGCTGATCGCTGTCACGATAGCCGCGGTATTTTCGACGCAGTTAATGTTCGGTTTCTTTGGTGTATTGCTGCCACTGGCGATGCTGCTGGTGTTTCGCAGGCCTTGGTATTTCAGCCTGTTGCCGGGCCTGGTGTGCGTGGCCGCCAACCAATGGCAGATCCTGCTCGATAGCGGCACGCCGGTGGCGCTGATGGGGTTGGCGGCGTGCCTGATTGCGCCGTTGGCGGGATGGGTCCTGTTGCGACATGCCCGCAGCGCCTCGCCGCCAGCCATGCGCCGCTGGGCCTATTCCCTCTATCCCCTGCATTTCCTGCTGCTGCTGCTCGTCCGCAAGATCATCGCCTAACCCATTGTGGGAGGGGCGGTGCGACGGTTCGACTTGCCCCCGATGGTGGTGGATCAGCTTGCACGTGCCGCAGCTGACACACCGCCATCGGGGGCAAGCCCCCTCCCACATTGATTGCGCCGTTGGCGGGATGGGTCCTGTTGCGACATGCCCGCAGCGCCTCGCC